>NZ_JBRFPI010000009.1:0-26879 GCF_053579595.1 Cellvibrio sp. | reverse complement strand
AGAGCTGGACAGACTCGATGGGACTGACGACCTACTTGATGACACTGACGAACTGCTGGGTGGTATCGACGAGCTGGACATACTCGATGGAGCCGACGAGGATGAGGCTGCCCCATAGGTCACTGATCTCCAGCTATTTTCACCTGGACCCGGCAGGAACACTTGGCCGCTAGCAGGAGTGAAGGTGTAGAAGCGCGCCTCAACCAAATCGCCCGCTACATAAGCACCGGTGCGGCTAGCTTGGTAGGTGTAGGTTCCATCGCCATTATTTACTTCACCACCAGCTTGCGCCTGCAGGTCGATCACCACAAAGTCCTGGCCGCCATTGCGACGCGCAAACAAATGTACTTGCTGCTTACGCTCGTTAAGACGAACACTGAACTGCATGCCGCCGTTGGCCAATGCGGTCATTTGCACCACTCCTGTAGTCACTACTGACGAGGAAGAGCTGGATACGGATGACGAGCTACGTGACGAAGAGCTAACCGACGATGGGCCACAGAAACCTGAACTGCAGGACGACTGAGTACTTTGGCTTGATGACGACCGACTGCTAGCTGATGTCTCAGGCACCGAACTGCTAGTGCTAGGCACTACTGAACTGCTGCTAGACACACTGCTGGAAGATACCGGCACAACCACACTGGTATAAACCTTCAGCTCGCCCGGGCTGACCAGCAAACTGGTGCCGTCGTTAAAGGTCACGTTTTTGGCATCGGTAGCACTTGCGTTGTAGGCCACGTAGGTGCGCTCATTGGCGGTACGGAATACCGCAAAGCTGGCGTGATTGGTTGCGACTACCTGATTATCTATGCGTCCAAAACGGTGGAACGTTTTGATCCAGGCATAGGTATTGGCCAGCGAGTTGCCCTCTTCAGTTGCACAAGCTGGCCCGGCAATTGAGTTGCGCATCCGGCCTTCATTCGCATTGAAATTGGCCAGTGCCGTCACTGGGTCATAGACCGCTTGGTAGGCATAGAAAATCGCATCCCACATGGTAAACATGGTGCGACCGTTAGCCATAAAGTCAAAGTTGGTTTTGGCATAGTCGGGGAATTGACCCAAGTAGAGCGAACCTGACTGGATCGGCAACAAAATGATGCCGTGCATGGCCTCCGCCTGACCACTAAACCAGGTGGCATAGTCAGTTTTGCCACCCCAGACCAAGGACGCCATAGGCTTGGTGTAGGTGGGGTGATAGTTGGTGCCGTAGACGTTGTTCCAGTATTCCTGGATCGCCGTCATCTCGGTGGTGTAGAGGAAGATACCGGCATCGCGCACCGCTGTATTGCCTGTCTCTTCTCCCCAAAGGATCATCGCGGTCCAGGCATTCATCGCCTCGGATGATGACTCATTGTTGTTGCCCGCACCAAAGCGCGCATGGCCAGATGCCCAGGAGTGACCGGCATAGATGTCGAAGTTGCGCAGAAAGGGGAACATTTTGCCGGTGGCGCTGGTGGCCGGATGGCGCGGACGCTCCCAGTTGCCGTAGTCGCGCATCAATAGCTCGATCATGCCGCCAAACTGCTGGGGTTGCGCCCAGTTTTTGTCGTTACGCGCCAATTCTGCCGCCGCACGCACAAAATAACCGTAGTGGAAATGGTGGTCGTTCAGCTCTTTCAGGCTGCCAAAGCTGCCATCAATACCGAGCATGGTGCCCCAGTTGCTGTTGTAGTAGAACAGGTTTTTGGCAAACGGCGATGGTTCCAAATCATCGATGACATCGGCTTTTAGCCATCCCTCCAAGCGCCATTTGAGCTCATCTTTAAACTGGGTGGCAGCGGCGGTATTGCCGGTTTGCTGTGCCAGCGGGATTAGCGAGGCCACCTTGCCCAAACGCTTGCCGGTGTAATAGGTATCGCGATGAGTAAAGGTCTCGTTGCGCACGTTGTTTACCAGCGTGGAGAGACGGGTCTTATCAGCTGTATCGGTCAGCGCGGGCATGGCGGGAATCACCCCTTGGTAGGTAATCGCCGTGGTAAATGAACTGCCTTGCGCAAGTTTCATACTGCCGCGCGGGGTGAAATAGCTTTCACCGGTAAGGGTCGCGCCGCTGGAGAGTTTGCGCCATTGATGAGGGTAGAGCCCCATCAAGGTGCCGGTACCGGTTGATTCGGCGTAGTTAGTAGTAGTGACCGCGTAGGTGCTGAGCAACTTACTATCGCTCGCGCGGTAGTTCCAACTTACCTGCGAACCAGTGACATGGTTGTAGGCATATTGGGTCATCAGCGTGAGTGCCGCGCGGCTGGGCAATGCGGCAACCGAAAAGTATTTTTTGCCCGCGGGTAGATTGGCGGTGATTTTGGAGGTTCCCAAACCGGTCCAACTGGTGCCCGCCGGTGCAAATGCCGCGTAGTTGCGACCCTGTACCGAGAATCCAATCACCGCTGAACTGCTGGTGCCTGACCAGACTTCCGGGGTTTTCGCCGCAACCGGTGCGGTGCTGTGACTGGCAAAACTGATGGTGGGGTTACCGTTGGTGTAGTTGGCAAATACATAGGGCGATCCGTGGCCGAAGGTCAGATCCATAGCACCTGCGCCCGCCTCCATCCGCGTGGTGACAAACCAGTCGCTGTAGTCGTGTACTTTAGCGCTGAAGTTGCCGCTCGCCGCCGTATTGCCCAACACAAAATCCAGCTCTTTAAAGTACACCGTCTCATGCATCGGATGCTCGACACCATTGATCCACTGGGTCGCAGGCGCTGGCATAGTGCCGACAAAGGCATAATTTATCGCCCAAAAATCCTCCTGCCGCGGCGAATAAAGGCGCACCCCATTCAGCTCTGGCTTGATCGCAAATGGGTGGGCGTAACTGACATTGTGCGACCCCCGTGTGCCCCAATCCTGCCAGGGGTCATTTACACCCGCCCAGAGGATCGAACTCCACCAGGAATTGGTGGGCATAGGTTGGTTAGCGAGATTAGTGGTGATGTGTTTGGTGGCTTGCACATCGCGGTTGTCGGGAATTGCCGCATCAATGCGACCGTCCCAATTGGTGAGATAACTACCCGCACCCACAGCGACCGGATTATTGGTGGGTGTGGTGCTGGGTGGTGGATTGGGTACCTGTGCCGATAAGTGCGCTGCCGTCAGCATTAAAGCGGCGGCCGATAAGATGGTTTTCATGTGAACCTCTCAAAAGACAAATGTTGTTATTGATTATTAGAGGGGGGTCACCTGCCTTGCGAGACCGCTGCATTCCCATGCCCGGAAAGACCCCTTAAGCGACAGGATCTACCACCCCATGACCTGCGTCGTCCCAGTTTGCCAAGTGCCTGCAAGGTGGTATCCAACCCCGCACAAAGGTCACCAACATAAAAAATAAGTCAACAAAATCAAAAGGATGCGAGGGTTACAAGAAGTAACAGCTGCTACAGGGAGAGGCATGTCTCAACGCACGCCGGAGGTATTTACCGGCCTTGGGACAGCCTTGTAAAAACGGGACGCAAAAAAAAGGCGCCATAGGGCGCCGAGGGAGTGTTAACGATGAAGCAATATAAGCGAGCAGTAAGTAGGCCGTATTTCAGTGCACTTTTACCGCGGTAAAAATATCCACAAAAGTAAGCTCTTTTTCGATCTCCACCGGCGCATGCAAACGGCTGGCGATATCGCGTGAGGAGACTATGCCGCGGATGTGATGAGCATCTTTATCCACCACCAACAGATATTCCTGATGGGTTTTCTTCAGGGTAGAAACGATATCGGCCACACTGGCATGTTTGAATTGATCGTATTCAACGGCGCGGATATTGGCGCGGGCGTGCATTAGATCGCGCACCAGCAGCTCATCGCGTTTAACGTGCAGCGCCATTTGTTTGAGCAGCATATTGTGGTCCGCCAGATCGTCTACGCTGATCACGCCGATAAACTCTTTGCTGTCGTCCACCACAATTTTGGTTTTGACAGCTTCCGCCAGCATCACTTCCAGCGCTTCAGTCGCTTCCAGATGGCTATCCACCATATGGGGTTTATGGCTGCGGAAATCCGTGAGAATCGCCAGCGCGGAGGTGTGAGCCTGGACATCGCTAAACTCTTCTGGCTGCACCAAATGGTCATTCGCCGCTAACGCAAACACGTTTAAATTTTTCATAACAAGCCCCGATAAGAAAATGAGTAATCCAGAAGGAGCGCGTGTTTCAAATGCATCCGGCGACTTGATCGCCCTCCTGGCGCTCTCTCTGTAATGACAACATAGGCCTTACCAAGGCTGATTAAAACCCGCACAAGTGGGCTTTTACGCTGGATTTACTCCGTGTTTACGTGGGCTTTACTCGGCGCGCAAATCTACAATCAAAACGCACCAATTCAAGGCTACTTACGGCCGAGCATACGCAAAAGGGTGCGGTCTTTATCAATCAGGTGATGCTTGAGTGCACCGGCAATGTGAAGGATGATCGCCGCCGCAAGCAAATAGCCCAACCATTCATGGGTGAACTGACCCAGGCTGCTCAATCCCGCATGGAAGGGTTCAGTCTGGCCTTCCGCATTTTTATTCCCCGGCACCATTACCCAACCAAACACTTTGATGCCGTAACCGCCCAGACCGGAATACATCATCCCTGAGATCGGCATCAGCACAGTGCCTACAATCAATACCCAGTGGGTCGCCTGCGCCAAACGATGTTCGAGTTTCGGGTATTCCCGCACGGGGGTTGGCCAACCATTTTTGATCCGCCACCACACGCGCAGCAGGACAACCGCAAAAATCAGCACGCCAAAGGCTTTATGCCAGTCGTACAACGGGTAAACCTCATACCACGACATATAAAAACCAATTCCGATGAGGGCAATCAGCGTCAGGGCGACAATCCAGTGCAGAGCGATGGTCAGGGGGTTTAGGGTTTGTTGGCTATCCATGGGTGTTCCTTGGTTGATTTAACGACTGATTACGATTGTGTTTGCCACTTGGCAGCTGTTGGTCAATAACAGATTTTTCTGGTTCTCAAGTTTTACAGTTCCTTACCCAAACGCAAAAGTTATAAGCAAATGGACCAATTTTTGATTTGGCAAATGATATATTTCGCGCCGCTGCTATCCAGCGCTTCTCAACTCATCATAAATTCCGATAAATGGAGCTTAACATGCTAAAAAAACTCGCCCGCGCTCTGGGCCTCATCTTTCTTTTATCCTCTGCTACCTCCCAAGCTTTACCTATTATTCAGGCGGATGCCTTCGTAGCCGGCGATAACAAGGCCACGCTGGAAACCAGCACTGGACTGGTGTGGATGGATTTCGGCGTTAACCTCACCAAAGACTTTACGTCGGATATGTTGTTTACCAACTTGGTGAGCAATCTTAATACCACTTACAAAGGATGGCGGTTAGCCTCGGAAGCGGAGGTCACACACTTGTGGTTCAGCCTGTTCGGCAGTCAGGTGATCCCAGCTTCAAATTCGGACCCACATGAATATCGCTTGGAAGATTGGGATGGGGTTTTACTGCCCCACTTCCAGGAGATCGCCGATGTATTTGGATATACCTGGGACGGTATTGCCTTCACCAACCAAACCGGACTGGAAGGCGCAGGGGAGATGTTCACCACCAAATCCGCTATCGCTCACTTTTACAACGACGATGGAGGCTTGGGTTCCTTCTTCTTTTACACTCCACATACCGGGGTGCATCTTAGCTTTACAATGCTAAATACAAATGATTTGGTCCCGCATGAGTTTGCTTATGGAGCAATGTTGGTAAAAGACACGTCCGTTCCAGAACCATCTGCTTTTATCTTGCTAAGCCTCGGTTTACTGGGCTTGGGAATTGCTCGTCGCGCCACGAAGTAATCTGTTCCATCCAAATCAAACACCGTCTGTTAGGCGGTGTTTATTCAATCGCAACCTATTTTCCGACTCATTGCCAGTTATCGATGTAAGTCACTGCCAATCCGGCGCCATCTCCCGCTATAATCCTCCGCATTTTTTACATCCTCTACTCGAAATTTCGACCCACTTTTATAAATCAGGTCTACCATGTCCGAAAAACGCTATGACGTAAGCACCTTCCAGGGACTTATCCTCGCCCTGCAAGATTATTGGGCGCGCCAGGGTTGCGTGATTCTGCAGCCACTCGACCTCGAAGTCGGCGCCGGTACTTTTCACCCTGCCACTTTCCTGCGCGCGATTGGCCCGGAAACCTGGAATACCGCCTACGTGCAGCCCTGCCGCCGCCCGAAAGATGGCCGCTACGGTGAAAACCCCAATCGCTTACAGCACTACTATCAATTCCAGGTGGCGATGAAACCCTCGCCCGCCGATATTCAGGATTTGTATTTAGGTTCACTGCGCGAAATGGGTATCGACACCAACGTGCATGACATCCGTTTTGTGGAAGACAACTGGGAATCGCCCACCCTCGGCGCCTGGGGTCTGGGTTGGGAAGTTTGGTTGAACGGGATGGAAGTCACGCAGTTCACCTACTTCCAACAAGTGGGCGGCTTGGAATGTTTCCCGGTCACCGGCGAAATCACCTACGGTATCGAGCGTATCGCCATGTACCTGCAAGGTGTGGATTCGATTTTTGATCTGGTGTGGACCATCAACCCGAACGGCGACAAGGTCACCTACGGCGATGTATTCCACCAAAACGAAGTGGAGCAATCCACCTACAACTTTGAAGAAGCCGACACCGCATTCCTGTTCAGCAATTTCGATTTCTACGAAAAAGAAAGTCAGCGCCTGATGGAAAAAAATCTGCCGCTGCCCGCTTATGAAATGGTGATGAAAGCCTCACACGCGTTTAACTTGCTCGACGCGCGCCACGCAATTTCCGTTACCGAGCGCCAACGTTTTATTTTGCGCGTGCGCACACTGTCCCGCGCTGTTGCTCAAGCTTACTACGATAGCCGCAAAGCCCTCGGCTTCCCACTTGCGCCTGAAGCCCTGCGAAACGAAATGCTCGCTGCAATTGCGGAGGAAAAATAATGTCTGCTGATTTTTTAGTTGAACTGGGTACCGAAGAGTTACCGCCAAAAGCATTGAAAAATTTAATGGCTTCATTTGCCGAAACTATTGAAGCAAATTTAAAAGCGGCTGAATTATCTTTCACAGCGATTAAACCCTTTGCCGCACCGCGCCGTTTAGCCGTGCTGGTAGAAAATCTCGCGAGTGAAACCCCATCGAAAGAATTAGTTGTATGGGGCCCACCGGCAGCCATCGCGTTTGATAAAGAAGGCCAGCCGACCAAAGCAGCGCTCGCCTTTGCCGAAAAAAATGGTATTGCTGCGTCTGAATTAAAAGCCGAGAACGATGGTAAAGCGGAAAAACTGGTTGCGCGTATTACCGCCGAAGGCAAAAAAACCGTTGAATTACTTGAAGCAGTTGTTGCCGATGCCTTGGCAAAATTGCCCATTGCCAAACGCATGAAATGGGGCGCGAAACGCGAAGAGTTTGTACGCCCTGTGCATTGGTTAGTGATGTTATTTGGCAGCGATGTTGTCAACGCCAGCTTGCTCGGCTTAACTGCTGGCCGCACCACACGCGGCCACCGCTTCCATTACAACAACACTATCGACCTCGCTAAAGCGAGCGATTACGCCAGTGTATTAAAAGATACCGGTTTTGTGGTTGCGGATTTTGCCGAGCGCGGTGCAACCATCAAACAACAAGTAGAAGCCGAAGCGAAAAAAGTCGGTGGTGTTGCGGTTATCGACCCTGCCCTGCTCGATGAAGTGACATCACTTGTTGAATGGCCAGTCGCGCTCACCGGAAAATTTGAAGAGCGGTTCCTTGCTGTTCCCGCAGAATAATTAATTGCTTCGATGAAAGAACACAAAAAATATTTCCATGTAGTGGATGCCAACGGCAAACTGAAAAATAACTTCATCACCGTTGCCAATATCCAAAGCAAAGATCCTTCGCAAATTATCGACGGTAACGAGCGCGTAATTCGTCCGCGTTTGTCGGATGCGGCGTTCTTCTTTGAAACGGATAAGAAAACCACTCTTGCTTCATTACGTGATCGTTTGAAAACAATCGTATTTCAGGCGCAGCTTGGAACTATTTTTGATAAAACCGAACGGGTTGCTGGCCTCGCAAAACTGATTGCTGGCAAATTAAATGCTGACGCTGCCTCAGCTGAACGCGCTGCGCAATTGTGTAAGTCTGACCTTGTCACCAATATGGTGGGTGAGTTCGACGATATGCAAGGTATCGCCGGTTATTACTACGCAGTAAACGATGGTGAAAATGCCGAAGTTGCCGCTGCGATGAACGAGCAGTATATGCCGCGCTTTGCTGGCGACCAATTGCCGGCAACCACTACCGGCGCGATTATCGCGCTTGCTGATCGCCTCGATACTATCACCGGTATTTTCGGAATCGGCCAGCAACCGACCGGATCAAAAGATCCATTTGCACTACGCCGCGCGAGCATCGCTGTGCTGCGCATTCTGGTGGAGAAAAATCTCGCGTTGGATTTACGTGACTTGCTGACCTTTGCGAAAAACCAACACAAAAATCTTACCGTCGGCGATGAGTTGATCGAGCAAGTGTTGGCTTACATGCTGGAGCGTTTCCGCGCTTTCTTTGAAGATGCCAATATCCCCGCAGAAGTTTTCCAATCGGTAACCGCAAAACAATTGTCGCAACCATTGGATATCAACCAGCGTGTACTCGCGGTCAATGAATTCAGCAAATTGCCGCAAGCGCAGGCGCTCGCTGCGGCGAACAAACGTGTATCCAATATTCTTGCTAAACAAAATGCGGCGCTTAGTACGGAAGTTAATGCTGCACTCTTGCAAGAAGACGCAGAGAAAACTCTCGCTGCAGCTGTCAGTGCAAAAGCCGCTGTAGTTGCGCCTTTATTTGCAGCGCGTGAATACACCAAAGCACTCGCGACACTCGCCGACTTACAACAACCTGTTGATGCTTTTTTTGACAGCGTAATGGTGATGAGTGATGACCCGTCACTGCAACAAAATCGCTTGGCGTTATTGCAACAACTGCGCGGATTGTTTTTGGAAGTGGCGGATATTTCTTATTTAGTGCCGGCGAAAAATTAATTTGTACCTGACTGATATGCATTCCCAAGCTGAGCTTGGGAATGAAGAAAATTAGCACAAACTTGCTGTTCGGAGTCGGGTACCGGCTTGTGAGACCGTCTGAGACATGGATGTCGAAGATGAGCCTCCAAGGACGGATCTACGGCGTGTCTCACAAGCCGGTAGCTGACTCCGAACACGCGCTCTCCTGCGAGTACTCATGAAATTAATTATTCTCGACCGCGACGGTGTTATTAATCACGACCGCGACGACTATGTAAAATCTGCCGATGAATGCATTCCGATTGAAGGCAGCATCGACGCCATTGTGCGCTTGAACAAAGCGGGCTTTACCGTTGTTATCGCCACTAACCAGGCTGGCCTCGCCAAAGGTAAATTTGAGCTGGAAGACCTGGAGGCCATGCACGAAAAAATTACTGGCTTGGTAGAAGAAAACGGTGGAGAGCTCGGCGGGATTTTTTATTGCCCCCATCACCCGGATGACAACTGCAAATGCAGAAAACCCATGCCGGGTATGTTGGATGCCATTGAAGCCGAATTTAATACGTCAGTAGAATCTTGTTATTTTATTGGCGACAGCCTGCGCGATTTACAAGCAGCGCTGCAAAAGGGTTGCAAACCAGCGCTGGTAAGAACCGGCAACGGCGTGCGCACACTGGCGCAATTAGCAGTTCCCGGTTTGCAAACAGATTCACCGCAAGTCACACCCGAGCAAGTGCAAGTGTTTGACAACCTCGCCGCCGCTGCAGATTTTATTCTTGCATCTACGCATTAACGGAACAGATAACAGGAATTAACGTGCTCAAACTCCGCAGTATTTTATTCAGTATTGGTTACAATTTAACGAGTGCGATCATCGGTCTGATTGCCGTTATTATCTGGCCAATATTTCCCTACAGCTGGCGCTGGCGGATTGTCACGTGCTGGAACCGTTTTGTGATGTTCTGGATTTGGGTGTGCTGCGGTGTGCGCTTTGAAATCATCGGCAACAAACATGCTGATAAATTTCCCTGCGTGATCATGGCGAAACATCAGAGCACCTGGGAAACCATGTTTCTGCAGTATTATTTTGGCCCGGTCAGCACTATCCTCAAAAGAGAGTTATTCCGCATCCCGTTTTTTGGTTGGGGTTTAGCAAGCTTGCGCCCCATCGCGATTGACCGCAGCAACCCTATCCAAGCCTTAAAAGAAATTAAACGCATCGGCCTGCGCCGTTTGCAGCAGGGCAATAATTTAATGATTTTTCCTGAAGGCACGCGCACACCAGTTGGCCAAATCGGCAACTACGCACGCAGCGGCGCGGACATCGCCATCAGCGCCGGTGTACCGATTATCGCTGTCGCGCATAACGCCGGTGAGTGTTGGCCGCACAAACAATTTTTAAAATACCCCGGTACTATTCGCGTAGTCATCAGCGAACCTTTTGAAACTGAAGGCAAAGACCGCAAGCAATTAACCGAAGAAATAAAAAATTGGATTGAAGGTGAGATTGCGAAAATGCCTCCGGCACGAAAAGATGGAAAGCGAATGAGTGTTAATGCCGATCTTGATATGAAATAAGATTTGTAGGTTGGAAGAGTGAGCGCGTTTCCGATCTACTCAGTACCTTATATGAGATAGCTGGGCGGGTTAGTGGGCGATGACAGAATAAGCATTAAGATTGCTCGCATTTAAAAATCATGCGAGCTTTCAATAAATCATTTTTCATGTTGGCAATGCCAACCCATTAACATAATGTCCTGATTATCTACAAACTATTCACCGTATATTGATCAAATGACTTGCTCGAACAAATTTGGTCACCATAAATTATGGGCGCATATATCACTACAGGCGATTCATATATATCCAAAACATAATCGCCCAAGTCATAGCTTTCCTTCAACCTTTCAGGTTGATATTTTTTTTCATCTTTCGACCAACTGATTGATGCGTTATCAAATGCAGAATTTTTTAGATGAAGAACATACAGCAACTTACCGCTTCCATAATACGACAAATTACCTACAGCATAGATATCAAAACTAAAATTGCAGCTGGGCGTTGCGCCGTCCTTCAAGGTCTTGATAATGCGCTTTATTTTTCCTTCCGATGGCTTCAGTTTATAGGACTCAAGAAGATAATGAAGCGGATATTTACTACAGTAAGTTTCGCCATTGTAGCGGTCATATCGAATATTGCCATCCTCACAGGCCAACGCATAATTAAATAACGCATTAGCTTTTTGATTAACGTCGGAGGAGTTAACTATAACGGTTTGCGATGCAGCCAACCCCTCCATTATCTTTCCTGTGCGTACAGCGATAAATGCATAATTGGCTAAAGCTCTATCATTTAACGGATCAATATTGACGGCTTCTTTAATAGTCAGATAAGCCTCCTCTTTTTTGCCTTCTTGGAATTGCTTTTCTGCCTTTAAATTCAATGTTTTAACAATTTTTATAATGTCTTCCGCGAGCGGCATCTCCAATTTTTTCGATAGTTGGTCAACGTCGTCTTTATTGAGATAGGTATTAATATCGCCACTGCCACTTGCAGTGTATCGCCTTAACCAATCGATTGGCCTGCCGCCAGAATTTTCAGAGGTTTTAGCGTAAGGATTAGCACCACGCGCAAGCAACACATCAACCAATTCCTTTGAAGCGTACCGTACTCCGTAGTGTAAAGCCGTCATTCCTGACTTACTGAGCGTAAAATTACAATCATCGTTTGGAATAATAGTTTGCTCATTAACAAGAGCGCCTGCATTCAATAATATTTCGACTGACTTTAATTGATTGTATTGTGCAGCGTACATCAGTGGAGTTTTTCCGAAATCATTGGGGGTATTGGGAGATAAGCCTTGCTGCAGAAGATACTCAAGCGCCTCAGGATAATTGATAGCTGCAGCTATCAGTGTGTCGCCGCCATTTTCTGTTGCATCAAGGGAAGCAAGGTCGGCTGACAACGCTTTAATAATGGATATATCGCCTTTTTCCAATAGTACCTCGAGGACTTTTTTTCTGTCTTCAGGTTGAGGTGGAAAAGCAGGATTTACGGCAATGCCAATCGAATTTTTAATCGCAGCTTCCGCTAAACGTTCGGCCTCTTCAATGCCTAAGGCATATTGTTTTGCGTAGAGATTTTTTGCGACGGATACGGTTTTTTTCAGCTCTGACATCAATACTTTATAACTGCTGTTTTGCGGGATACCCTTAATTGACCATTTTTCCAGATATTCAAACGCCCCTTCGGTATAACTATTTTGATTTTTCAACTCCCAAGGTCTGTAAATAATAGCCTCTAGGTTTTTACTCAACGAGGCCAACCGTCTCTCTCCTGCTCTTGATGATCCACAATTGCCATATGACCCCATTATAGGTTCGAGGGACTTTTTAAGTCTGCTCACCGCCTCACGTGTTGCCGTTGCTTCTGATGATTTTGCGTAATCCTGCTCAGTGGGTTCGATAGAAATTTCACAAGTATTTGTCCAGCTCGCATCTGCATTTAACTGGTATATCTCAATTGAGTCACTGACTCTAACCAGATAGTAATTCTGATCACTTGCCTTAATAAACCGGCTATTTCCGTAATCCGCACCAGCCGGCATTCCACTTAGTTCTTTGCTATCAAAATCAGTTGTATATATTTTGTTACTGTCGATTGGCTCTGTTGATGCAACCATCATTTCACCTTCACAGCCCCCACCACACCCATGAGCAAGCGCAAATCGCACATATACTGTTTTGTTATTAACAAATACATGATCCGTTTTAGCATCGCGATAGTAATCGCGAATCAATAGATCCCCCGTTTTTTCCAGTGCGTCAGGATATTGCTCACCTGTTATAAATGCGTTCTCTACATGGCTTAAAAAGCCAGAGCAGACGTTTGAAGAATTTTTAATTAATGTCGGTTTAAACCAGGCGCTTTCCACTTTTTGCTGTTCGCTAGCATGCCCTGCAGAAGAAAAAAACAAACTTGGGATGAGGATTGTAATTACACGGTGAGCTGATTTTATCCAATTTTTTAACACCACTTAACTCCTTAATAAAGTGATCCTAACGAGAAACAATGATCTATTTACTTTTTAGAGACAATTATAGCCACAGATAGTATCTCCAACACACTATCGCATATGCGCGTCTACATAAGAAATAGTATAGGCATAGCACTTCATAAAAAAGCCCCGGTGCAAAACACCGGGGCTTTTTAACTTTAACGCGTTATTACCAACAACTTAGCGAATCTGGCAAGCCACCTTGCCCAAGCCCAACACATAATAGCGGTCACCTGCGAGTGGAGAGTTGTAAGGAATTTGGCCGTATTTGCCCGCCGTTGCACTCACATAATCCACCAGATCCTGACCGGCCGCGAAGCGCCAGTTATTAATAGTCGCTTGTGATGCTGCGCTGTAATTGCTGGCCAAGTTGGCGACTGTACCGTTAGTCGCAGTCAACGCGGTCTGGGTAGACGCCGTTAAATTACAGGCAGCGTCACTGAACCACAGAAGGTTGCGATCATTGCGGAAAGAACCTCCGCTTATATCTTTGAACAAATTTGCGCTGATTTCCGCAAGCGATAATTGTGCTGTGCTCTTTTCCTGATGAATCGCATTTACCACAAATACACTGTCTTCCATCAACGCACTCGCGCCCACCCGCAAACTCAAAATCTGGTTGCGATAATTTACAAATACGTTGTTGAACATATGGGTTTTACCGTGGCGCAACAAAGGCACGCGGCGCAAAGTGTTGCCCAACAATGTGTAGCTGTCATCGGTAGTGACAAACGCGTTGTTGTGCATAGTGGTGGTAATTTGTTTGTCGATGGTGTGGCTGTCGCTGGAGCCGTGCAATACCGCGCGCTTTACATTCACCAAACGATTAAATGACATAGTCACATTGTGTGCGCCGACTTTGACATCAAACGCGGAGTCACCAGTGGTATCGAAGGTATTTTTATGAATCCAGATATCTTTTGATGCGCCCGTAGAACGAATCATATCCGGATCGCAGTAGTGGTCTTCCGTATGGCCAGCGCCCTGGAATTTCAGGTGGGTCATGATCACACTGTTGGCGGTTTGCGTTGGTGTGCCTGTCTGGTCTTTACCAATCGCAAAACCGCTGAAGAGAAAGTACGCCTCGCTGCCGCGACCATCGATGGTTTTGTTAGAGCCAATCACCGGATTGCGAATCGGATTATTGGATTTATTCATCGCCACATTAAAAAATTGCGTTACACAATTCGCACTGCTCACACCATTTTTTGCGCACCATTGCGTGTAGTTCACACACTCGGCTTCCGTAGCGCCGAGAATCGATTGCACCGTCGGGTTGCTACAACCTAAACGGTACATGCCAATTTCATGCGGCTGCGCGAATTGGATTTTGTCGAACACAATCCAGTTATGTTCTTCGCCGGTAATTGCGTTGAGAATTTGTTGCTCAACGGACACGCTGGAATTTTTGGTGATGATGGTGAGTTTGCTGTTGCCGTTAGGATCAAATCCTCCTTTGGCATTTTCACCGTAGCCGACTGGTTTACCGAGTGTTTTTGACAAACAAGAAACGATTTCCTGATCGGTCTTCAACGAGGTATCGCGCCAGTTAACCGATGGGTTAGTCGCTATACGGATACAGTCAGCGCTGATGCTGGCGTTATCGACAACCGATGAGACACTGCTGCTCGATTTGCTCGACGCTGGAATGCTACTCGGAGCTACCGAAGATGCAGGCACGCTGCCCGGCGCTACTGAAGAGCGGCTGCTGGATGCAGGAGTACTGCTTGGCGCAACTGAGGATTTTGAGGAGCTGCTCGCCGGTTTGCTCGATGCAGGAATACTTGAAGGAGCAACACTGGACGCCGGAGTTGATGATGCAGTGCCCGTCGCGTTATAGACTTCAAATTCCGCGATGCCGGGCGCGCTGTTCGCATTCACAATCAGATTAATTTTTTTGGTACTGCGGCTGGCGATATTCACCACACGCTGCGCACCGATTCCGGTACCTGTCGCTAACACTGTGCCGGTGTCGTTATCGACCAGGCTCCAGGTCGTCACTTTGCTGCCTGCTTCACGCAGGATCACGGTATTAAACGTCACCGCACTGCCCCACTTCACCGACACTCGCTGGTTGCTGGTGCCGCTAGCAAGGGAAACGGTTGCGGTACTGCCATCGCGCACCAGCTTGGTATTGTCAAAACCGGAACCGTCGGCACCGGCGCTGGGGCCGGTAATGGCGAGGTTGGCACCGAGGTTTTGTGCCTGCACAGCACAAGTGAGTAGCGTACTGGCAGCCGCGAAAAACGCGTACTGGCCAATACGACGGGTAAAAGTCGTAGATTTCATGGTGGTTACCTTAGAGTCGTCGATACATCTTGTTATTGGAATCAAGTTGCCAAGGGCAACAGGGAATCGATAGTGACCGAAAAAACCGATAGGCAATGCCCGCAAAGACATGCACTAGTTAGCTGTTACAACAGCTTTGTTGGGAATCGTCCTGTGATGGTAAAACTCGGAATTACTCAGCGATGACGACGGGTTTATTGTTTTTGTACCCTGCGGTCATCTGTGGCTGCCACGTTGATATCGACAGGCAGCGGCATAACAGTTGATTGCTATTTATTCTTCTCAGGTGGCAAATGTTGCGCCTGAAGCCTTAAAGCGTCAATGGAGAAATCGCGGTTTTGTGTGAGTTATTGTGATAAAAACATTAATTTTTCCAATAAAAACGGTTACATATTTTTCTAAAAAACACTGTAACCGTTTACTTATCTTTTAAGGGCGATTTTTCAGAGCGATCAATACAGCGCCAGAGCCACAGGCTAAAATCTCCTCTGAATTCTCTGCAACGGATCAAAAGGAATATGAAAGAAACCACCAAAGGCCGTCTGTTTTTGCTGCTCTTCGCCTTGCCCTTTGCAAGTGTGGGTATCGGATTTCTGGTGTTTGGGGTGATCCCCAACCTCTATGAGTGGCACCAAATGAAAAGCTGGCCGCAAGTGGAAGCACGGCTGTTAGATGCCGGTTTATCAACCAGCCGTGGCGATGACAGCGACACCTATAAAGCCTACGCCCACTACAGCTACCGCTATCAGGCGCAGGATTACACCAGCGGGCGCGTAGCGATTATGGGTGGCAGCGACAATATCGGCGATTTCCAACAGGATCTCGCACGGCAATTGGAACTGGCGCACCGCACCGGTCGGCCGGTGCCCGCCTGGGTCAACCCGGAAAATCCGGGCGATGCCGTACTCAACCGCGATCTGCGCTGGAACCTGCTCGGCTTCAAGATGATTTTTGTGCTGGTGTTTGGCGGCGTGGGCATTGGTTTGATGGTATTCACACTCAGAGCCAAAGTCGGCGCTACCGACCACCCCGAAAGCGCCAGCAAACCCTGGCTTGGGCAACAGGAATGGGCCAGCCCTGAAGTCACCTGCAATTCCAAAAGCAGCCTCTGGGTAATATGGGCCTTTGCGCTTATTTGGAACCTGATTTCACTGCCCGCAACACTCGCCGTTCCCGAGGAATGGGCCGATGGCAATAAGCTGATTTTGATCGCGTTAATCTTCCCCTTGGCGGGTATGTATCTTCTCTACTGGGCGATCAAATCGACCCTCAGCTGGCGCCGCTTCGGACAATTGCGCCTTGCACTCGACCCCTATCCCGGCAGTCTTGGCGGACAAGTCGGCGGCACAATAGAAGTCCCCATCGCCTACAACCCGCAGCAGCGTTTCCCCGTTAATCTGCAGTGTGTGCGCCGCTACGTTACCGGCAGCGGCAAAAACCGCACTAGCCATGAATCCATCATCTGGCAATCCAACGGGCTCGCTCACAGTCAACCCACCGCTACGGGCGGCACACGCCTCGCGCTGGCTTTTAATGTCCCCGCCACCCTGCCCGCCTCGGAAACCTATTCCGACGACTATCGCTTCTGGCGCCTGGAATTAAATGCCGATTTACCCGGCGTGGATTTGCATCGCCAATTTGAAATCCCGGTATTTGCGACCGGTGAAAAATCCCGCGCTGCATCACCGCTCAGCACACAACATCCGCAACTGAACGAAGAACGCGAAGCCAGCATCGAAGCCGTCGCCAATATCCAACAAATTCCCGGCGGCGTGCGCATGCATTACCCCATGCTGCATGGAGCCGGGAATAACCTCGTGGGTTTGGTGTGCGGATTATTTTTTGCGGGCGCAGGAATGTTGATGCATTTTGAATCCGATGCTCCTGCGATCATGGTTTGGGTATTTACGTTGGTCGGTGCGTTGATCACCTTCATTTGCCTCAAATGGTTATTCACCAGCTTGCATGTGCAATTGGATCACAACGGCCTGATCAGCGAACGCTACTGGCTGGGAATGTCCATCGGCCGCGACCAAATCCCCCGCGCCGACATCCAAAAACTCCACATCGATGTCAGCTCACGCAGCCAAAGCGCAAAAGGTTATCAAGAGATGTGCAAAATTATCGCACTCACCCGAGACGGAAAAAAAATTCTCATTGCGATGAATTTAAAAGGACGCGATACCGCGCAATTGGCGTTGGAGGCGATTGGGGGCTTGAGTGGGTATCGTATTGGATAAGTGGAACCTGATAACCAAATGCTCTAGCGAATAGCCAAGCAATTAATCGCGGTTGGCTTCCCTGATCAAATATTCGTCTATCCTCAAGAGCAGGATTCAACTAATCCTTAGCGACGATAGTTGCGATTTATTGGCACAGGAACACAAGAATGCTTCAGCGTCTGCCCTCAATTGTGTTTGTAGCCACCGTGCTGGCGTGCCCGTTCGCCCTATCACAAAGTGCACCCTCCGATGACTTGTTTGACTTGTCGCTAGAGCAGTTAATGACCCTTGAAGTTGCTGAACGGCAACCTTATCGCGGCGAGCTTCCACTGGATAAATTGCCCCAAGCCGTCGAAATTCTCTCCAGTGATTTTTTACAAACCCGCGGAATCAGTAGCTTTCAAGATGCTTTAGACACCTCCAGTGCTGTGGCTCGCCAAAACCACTTTGGCGGCCTATGGGACGGTTTTGCAATTCGCGGGTTTTCCGGTGACGAAAACTTACCGGGTGGCTATTTCGTCAATGGTTTCAGCGCCGGGCGCGGTTTTAGCGGGCGGCGCGATACCGCCAACATCCAGAGTATTGAAGTATTAAAAGGAACCGGCGCCGCGTTTTACGGCCGAAGTGAGCCGGGCGGAACTATCAATATTATTACCAAAAAACCGCAATTTCATACTTCAGGCTACCTGGAGGCCTCAGCCGGTAGTTACGATAACTATCGTCTGGAGGCTGACTACACCACGGCTGCATCTGAACACCTGGCTTGGCGGGTCAACGGCGCCTATGAGGACGCGGGCAGTTTTCGCAACACACTTAGCTCCAACCGTTTATCGCTCAACCCCTCGCTGCTCTATCGGATTTCCGATCGCTCCCACCTGAGCTACGAAGTGGAAATTTTGGAGCAGGACATTCCCTTTGATCGGGCTGTTGTGGTGCTCAATAACGATTTTGATCGGGTTTCTCCCGAGCGTTTTTTTGGCGAACCAAATGACGGCCCCATCGAAGTAAAAGCAACCGGGCAACAGTTGGTTTTCCAACATGCCTTTAACCAGAAATGGAATCTTTTAGCCGGATTTGGCTATCGCGCCTCGTCCCTTGAAGGTTATTCCACTGAAGCCGAGTTAAGCAAAACACGGCAATTACTCTTTCGCGATGGCGAAACACTTAGCCGCCAGCGCCGCTTTCGCGATTTCGATGCGACCGATCTATCGAGCAGGGTTGAACTCACCGGTTTATTCACACTGGGCGGGCAGGCGCATCATCTGCTAATCGGGTTGGATGCTTATGAGTACGAATTGACGCAAATACAGCAGACATGGAGAGTTGCGCCCGGTGATAACACCTACGCAGTTGCGTTTGCAGCGCCGGTCTACGGCCAACCACAACCAGCACTCAATCCGTTTTGGGATCGTCAGGAGCAAGAAGATGCAACGGGCATGTATGTGCAAGATCAGATTGAATTGAATGAACAATGGCAGCTGCTTGCGGGGTTTCGCGTTGATCGATTACAGAAGCACTTTGAAGATTTTCTCAGCGATGACACCACGCATCAAACACACAACGGCATCATTCCACGAGCAGGATTCAATTATCAGGCAACACCTTCTTACTCTTTCTACGCGAGCTACTCAGAAGGCTTTCGCCCCAATTCGGGCACTGATGCCAGAGGCGATGCATTTTCGCCTGAGCAGAGCAACTCCTACGAAATGGGGTTAAAGTTCACCAGTCGCGATCAACGCGTTAGCAGTAACATCGCACTGTACCGCGCCGAAAAATCCAATCTACTGACGAGCGATCCAATCAACTCCGGATTTTCATTGGCACTGGGTAAAGCAGAAAGTCAGGGGCTGGATATCAATCTGAGTATTCAATTTGATGGCGACAATGAAGTCTCATTCAACTATCTCTACGTAGATGCGCAAACCGTCAACGACATGATTAATCCGGTTTGGTCAGTTAAGGTTCCAGCCGGAAGTCCACTCATTAACATTCCCCAACAGCAAGCCAATCTGACCTTTATAAACTCATTCACTGTTTCTGGTCACCATAGTAATTGGGGAGCCAATGTCAGCTATGTAGACGAGCGCCTTGGCGAAACGATTGACCCGAACTATATTCTGCCAAGCTACACACTCGTACGCGTATTCTCCACTGTTGAATTAACCAAAAAAATGCAACTCAGCCTTAATATCAATAACCTGTTCAACGAACAATACTTCCCCTCCTCTTACTCCGCACTATGGACACAACCCGGTAGCCCTCGCACCATTTTTTTGAAAATGCGCTACCGCTTTGATTAGTATTAATTGCACATAACCACTCATGCGCGCGGTGAAATTAAATCGAACTCAGGCTCGATCCATAACAGAATCGGATAATCGATAAAGCTTATTGACAGCTCAAAAAAACGGCGTATTATCGCGCCCAATTTCCAAGGTGCTAAAAACACTTTGCTTTTCAACCCGACAACTTGTTTGTCACAACTTATGGGGTACTCAATGATGACCTACGCGAACTATACCAACCGCTAAAAACCTTTTGAGTATTCAGACTTGGAAGGTGATAACAAAACCTTCCAGTCAGGCGCAACACTAAAGCCCTGATTAGGAAACTAATCGGGGCTTTTTCTTTTCTGCAATTTAAAAAGCCAACTCGAAGGTTTCATTTTTTTAGTAATGCAAAGTGATTTCTCAAAAAAGTCACTTAAGGGATTTCTATGCCTGTAAAAATTGAATTAAACAAAATTTCGGGAAATGGTTTTAAACCCGTAAAAATTTACACCCGCGATATTGAAAATGAGGCGCTGACGCAACTGAAAAAAATTGCAGAATTGCCAATTATTCATTCGCATATAGCGGCGATGCCCGATGTGCATTTAGGTATTGGTGCAACCGTAGGCGCGGTGATACCAACGTTAAATGCCATTATTCCCGCGGCAGTGGGTGTGGATATTGGTTGCGGTATGAGTGCGGTGCGGCTTTCGGTTAAATCATCGCAACTGCCGGATAATCTCGCCGCAATGCGCAGTGCGATTGAACGTGCAGTACCGGTAGGTTTGCAAGCGCATAAAACGGTGAGCATTCGTGAAAGCGCATGCAAACACATGGCAGCGGGTGTGGAGTGGTTATTTGAAAAACACCCGACGGTGATGAAGATGTTAAAGCAACCGAACACCGTTTGGACTAAACAAATGGGCACGCTCGGTAGCGGCAATCATTTTATTGAAGTCTGTGTGGATGAAAATAAGGACGTGTGGATCATGCTGCACACTGGCAGCCGTGGAATAGGTAATGCGATTGGGCAATATTTTATCGCCCTCGCCAAAAAAGATATGGGCAAACACATTCACAACTTGCCCGATAAAGATTTGGCCTATTTCACCGAAGGCAGTGAGCACTTTGTGCATTACGTGACGGCGGTCAATTGGGCACAGGAATATGCGCGTTTAAATCGCAATGAAATTATGGGCTTGGTATTGCGTGCAATAGCGCCATTCTTGCCCAAGTTTCACGCCGATCGCCACGCGATTAACTGCCACCATAATTATGTGAGCCGCGAACATCATTTCGGCGCTGACGTATTGGTCACCCGTAAAGGAGCCATTAGCGCACGCGAAAGTGAGCTGGGAATTATTCCCGGCAGTATGGGCGCTAAATCTTTTATTGTGCGTGGAAAAGGCAATACCGATTCGTTTTGCTCCTGCGCCCACGGTGCCGGTAGAAAAATGAGCCGCACTGCAGCACGTCATGCGTTTAGCAAAGAAGATTTAATCGCACAAACCAAAGGTGTTGAATGTCGTAAAGATAAAGCAGTAATTGATGAAATTCCTGCGGCATACAAAGACATCGACGAGGTTATGCACAACCAATCTGACTTGATAGAAGTGGTTCATACACTCAAACAAGTCTTATGTATAAAAGGATAATGTTATGGACGATAGATTATTGGATGAAGTCATCGCCTGCCTTCCCAAGGAGCGCACACAGTTTTGCTATTTTAAGGATCAGTACGCGGTTTATTTACTCAAACAGTATTTAAGCACAGCTACCAGTGGTGATATTCACAGCATCAAACAGTCAAAGTTGAAAAAGCTTTTGGACAAACCACTCGTGAAAGACACCCTTAAAAAATCAGGAAATGGACGGCTTGAAGTAGCGCAATTGGATAGTGTGTGGTCAACACAAGCCGAGCACTATGTATTAACACTCGGCAGGTGGGGCCACAAGAAACGTTATTCATGGAACCAAACATCGCGCCCCGGCGCGAACCTAGTGTTGCAATTAAATTTGAGTAATCAATTTGATGCAATGTTTAAGGCAGTAACCGGTTGCCATTTGAATAGGCTGACAACCTCGGCTCACCCTAAAAGCCGGAAGCGTATGGCAACGCTTGCATGGGCAAGGTTGGATATGGATTTCAATACCGGTGAAATTCTGATTGAGGAAATTCAATCCGATTTAATCCGCGATTTGGAATACACCTACAAGCGAGCATTAAGTACAGGGAGCAGCAATGAAATGCATTTCTATTGGAGCCGCACTAGCCTAGACCGAAATAAGGTAGCGGCTTACTGCGAAAATGTGATCGTAGAGCAAAAAAAGATTTGGTCAGAAGCCATGATGGCGGCAACGCTTTGGTTTGTGCAGCAGGAGTTGGGTTTTAGCAAAATTTATTACCACACCTTCGATACCGGAAAAGTAATGAAGAAGATAAATGGCAGTGTCCCACCCCGCTCGCTCTACAGAGATTTACGAGAGAAGTTTTGTTTTGAAAGTACAAAACAAGGGCCGCAATTTATCGCCAATGATGCAAAAGCAAAACGCCGCTTAAAAGCGGCGAACAATCCCGAGTGGTTTTTACTAGCCAGTTAACAGGAGGCAATCATGCCCAACCAGCAAGAAGACAAGAATGTAAAAGGTAAGAAACAGGAACGGCGCAACGGCCATGCATTTCACCCCATTATGAGCAAAGGTGGTGTGCATGAAAAAACGGAAAAGGCAAAACGTAAGGCCGCCAAGCATGAAATGAAACGCAAAGTTAATGAGTGGCTCGATGTAAAAGGAGGGTCATCGGCCACCCGTTCACCAGCGCGGAGCAGAATTAGTGTTAATAATCTTGATGCACAAGAGAGCAGCCCAAAGCGCACGATCATTACTCTGCACTAAATGAATTCTGTGCTTTGGACTGCTCTGTTTGTACTCGTGTGAAATTGGCACTGCGTAACTCAGCGCCATTTGTTTACAGCAATTAAATTTTTGCTTCCGACCAACCTGCAAACTCATTGCCACTTGGCTCTGCGAAACACGGCCTACTGATTGCTTAGGTATCTATCAATGTAAGATGCCACGTCAGAGTAGTTAAGAATATTATTAAGTGTCAAGCTATTAGGTCTTGATGTTAACCTCCAAGCGCTAGCATCCTTCCCGCCGGAAAAAGTGAATATCTGAAGCGCGGAGCTGTCGTAGTTAAGATGCTTTATCTTTGTGAAGGCATATTCGGTTTCATCTGTTGTTAACACTCCATGTAGATGGACATATTCAACGTCTTTAAAAAAATCGAATAGTTTCATAGGAGAATAATAAGCCACCTTATATTGACTTGGTTTTGATTGAAGCATTTGCATATCAAATAATTTAATTTGCTCGTTTTCATTCACTTCAAGCCAGCAACATTCGAACAACTTTTTGGTATAAGACTCTTTTTCCAAATATGAATCGAAAGCGGAATAACTTGCCTTCGACTCATTTAGCATTTTTGCTAATAAAATAAATTTGGGGTAATTCTTGCTCACCGCATCAAAGTCTGACATCTCACCTAAATTATTTCTTGAGGAACTTTTTTTAAATTTTACCGACACTTTGATGGGATTTACGCAGCCGGATTTATCGATGCATAATTCAGGAGCACCTTTGAATACGGAAGGAGATGACACTGAAGGATATCTTTTTAACAATCTCAATACGTTGAAAAAAAAGTCAAACTGATCTGACACCATATAAGGTCTATAGCTTATGTAGCACTTTGGATCACATACCACGAGATCAGTCCATTTAAAGTCCCCCTCGCTTTTGGTATGCCAAACAACCTCTACAGCGTAATAATTTTCCCAAATATAAATACGCCCTAAACTTACTTTGCTTAATTTACTAAATCCTTCAAACTTATCAGGCATATCAGACAGCTCTTCATTCAGATGATCAATTGTTCCATCGCCCGAATAGTGCAACTCTTTTAACGCTTGGATATCGTTTTTCATTGCATAGTAATAATATGACGATAATAATTTTGTAGGGGTTGTATTATCCAAAGCGCCAATTTCCAATGTTTTTCCGGCAAACTGTCTATCGATTGATATTTCAAAATATAACTGGCCTTGCTCAACATCTATCCCGACACGCTCAACTGCAGCATGAGAAAGCAGCGACATTACGATTAATGGAAACATTATTAGCCATTTCATATAAAAACTTCTGTTTACGATACTGAAGGACATTGTCTTTAGCACAACCACAAAAAACTACTTAGCGTAATTAAACTCTAGGCATTCAGTAGTATTTAATTTATTTTCAGGGAAATATTTCTTTAGCGAATCCCTCACCGAATGGATATCAACCCTAGGCATATTAATAGGCACATAGTAAATCCCATCTGGAGTTTTAGAAACACCACTTAGAATTGATCTATGATTTTCGCCATCTAAGGACGACAGATACACTATCATTTGATAGTTAATAATATTTATTTCTGCGCTATCTTTAATTATCAATCTCTCAACCAGACATATACCCATAATTCCAGATACCGGATATGAATTTTTTACTCTTTTATGTAAAGGGGAAAGCTCCACCACCCCCTCCTTTACAGAAAAAGTTACATGCCCGTTATCATTCCTATTAAAATACAGGAACAGAAAGTGAAAAATTAAAAATAGAAGTATGACGACATACTTAAATTCTTCGGAAAAAACTCCTACAACAAAAAATAAAATCAAACAAAACACAAAATTTATTGCCGTAAATTCATATAGGGCAGTTGTTTTGATAACATTAAAACATTCATCATCAATTTTAAAAATTAGCATGAGCGCTCCTGCCTTAAGTCGATCTCATCTGACTACGCGATTAAACAGGTTGGGTAACAATGCCCAACAAGCTATCGCGGTTCCGACCAAACCGCAAACTCATTGCCACTCGGCTCAATAAAATGAAACCGGCAACCGCCGGGGAAATCGAATAGCGGTTTGATAATCGTGCCACCACTGTTAATCACTTTTTGTAAAGTCATTTGAATATCCGAACTATAAAAAACCAACAGCGCCGCACCCTTACTGGTTTGGCTGCACATATCCGCCTGATAGAAACCACCATCCAAACCCTGATTGGAAAACGCGGTGTACTCAGGACCGTAATCGACGAATTCCCAACCGAATACACTGGAGAAAAAGGTTTTGGTTGCCAGTAAATCGCACGCGGCAAATTCGACGTAGTTGAGTTTTTCGTGGTTATTCATTAATCGCTCCTTTTGAAATTCACTTTTTAGCTGCTGCAGCTTCAAGTGCTCGCTGCTTGGTTTTTTCCAAGAACGAAGCATCGCCAACTTTGCCATGTCCTGGTACCACCAGTTTTGCCGTGCCGTAGCGGGCGATAAGTTTTTCAGCGGACGCAGGCCATTCTTCTATTACGGCGTGGCTAAGATTGCCAAGACCTTCAGGTTTGACAAAACAGCCGCCGAATAGAATTTTTTGCTCTGGCATCCACACCACGACATTATCTGAAGTGTGACCAGCACCGGGATAAAACACTTCTATTTTTTTATTGACTAACCAAAAGGGATTTTTGGTAAACGAATGAGTAGCTTGAGCTTCGCCTTTATTTTCAAGCAGCTTGTTAGTTTGCTTGGAGGCATAAGTTGGAATGGACTTTGAGTTGAGAAATGCAATACCGCCAGTACTGTCGCTGTGGAAATGTGTGGAAATACTTGCCTTGGCGGTGAAGCCTTGCGCGTCAATCCATTTCACTAATTTTTCTGTGTCTGTGGCTGAAATAGGTGTATCAATCAGATACGCATCTTTGTTATCAAGCACGACTAATCCGTTAGAGCCAACAAGCCCCCAGCCTTCGATTTTTTCGTAAGCGGTGTACAGATACACCCCTTCTTCGAGTTTTTTAATTTCCAACTCGGGTAGAGGCTCCTCAGCGCATGTCATGTTTGTAAACAGCAACAAACAAAATGATACAACGGTAGCTATTTTCATTTTTTTGAACTCCTTCTAATTTTTTATTAAAAAATTTACTGCATAAAAAGTGTATTATTCCCGCTCCCACGGCTTCCCCCGCGTCCGCTCCACCGCCTCCAAACGCAAATGCAGCGCCGCTTTTGCAACTATGTGTGCGCTCACGGGGGCGGTGATAAATAGAAATAACGCGATCAGTAATTCATGCAGGCTTAGACCTTCGCCTTGAGTCGAAAAGAAAATCACTGAGCCGATAATGATGCCGCCCACCCCCAGAGTGGTGGCTTTGGCGGGGCCGTGCAAACGTAGATAGAAATCCGGCAGGCGCATCAGGCCGATGGAGCCGATGAGGGCGAAGGCGGCGCCGACGAGGAGGAAGAAGCTGATAGTGTATTCAAGCCAGACAGACATGGTTTTCCCCTTATTTAACTTTTCATTATTCGACTTTCTGCTATTCAATAATGTCGCCGCGCAGCAGGTATTTGCTGAGCGCGACTGTGCCGACAAAACCCATCACCGCGATGAGTAGTGCCGCTTCGAAATACAACATGCTGCCCTGATAAATGCCGAACAACACCAGCAGCGCGATGGCGTTGATGTACATGGTATCGAGCGCGAGTATGCGGTCGGGCAACGAGGGGCCGAGTATCAGGCGCCAGAGGTTGAGGGCGATGGCGATGCCGAGCAGCAACATGGCGATGCTTATGGCTGTGGTGAGCATTCAAATACCTCCTTTAACGGGGCTTCGTAGCGCTGTTTCATCTCGGCGATGGCGGCGTCTATATCGGTGACGTGCAGGCTGTGCACCAGAAGGTAGCGGCGATCCAGACTCAGATCCGCCGACACTGTGCCGGGGGTGAGTGAGATGGTGCTGGCAAACAGGGTGATGGTGAATTCGTGGTGGATATCGAGCGGCACCTGCATAAAAGCGGGTTGCAGTTTGTTGATCGGGCCGAGGATGCGCACCGCCAGAATCAGGTTGGCGATGAGGATGTCCCAGAACACCACCAGCACAAATTTCACCAGCACCAGCGGGTGGCGTAAGCGCAGGGATTCCGGCCAAAAACCTTGGGTTAACCAGGGGATCACCCACGCCAG
>NZ_JBRFPI010000008.1:0-27013 GCF_053579595.1 Cellvibrio sp. | reverse complement strand
AAAAATAAAGTGTCCGGAGTGATAAATGATTAACGATATTTTAATTGTCGGCGGTGGCACCGCTGGATGGATGGTCGCCGCAGCGCTATCACACGTCTATAAAGATAAATGCCGCATTCGTTTGGTAGAGTCCGACCAGATTGGAACTGTTGGTGTAGGCGAAGCCACTATTCCAGTAATCCAAAAATTTAATCAGATGCTGGGTATTGATGAAAATGATTTTATCAAACACACCCAGGGTACTTTTAAGTTGGGTATCCAGTTTGTGAATTGGGGCAGCCTTGGCAATAGCTACGTCCATCCTTTTGGCGCCTACGGCATGAACATGGGTTATTTGAGTTTTTATAACTATTGGCTGCGCTTGTCTGCCAATAAAGAGGCGACCAACCAACACGCGCGTGACCCTAGCGAATTTTCCATTGCAATTCAGGCCGCTTTGCGCGGGCGTTTTATGCCGCCCGCCAAGATTCCCAATTCACCGCTCTCGCAAATTTCGTACGCGTACCATTTTGATGCCGGACTCTATGCACAATATTTGCGCCGCTTCGCCGAGGCGCGCGGTGTTGAACGTATAGAAGGTGAGATAACCAAAGTGGCATTGCGTAGCGATGATGGCTTTGTCGAAAAAATTATTTTAAAAACCGGTGAGAGTTTAGGTGCACAACTATTTATTGATTGCACTGGCTTTCGCGGTTTGTTGATCGAACAGGCGATGAACACCGGCTATGACGATTGGTCACATTGGCTGCCCTGCGATACGGCTGTGGCGCTGCCAACGCAGAACGTTTCCGATCCATTACCCTATACGCGCTCGACTGCACATACTGCTGGCTGGCAGTGGCGTATTCCGCTGCAACACCGAACTGGAAATGGCCATGTATTTTGCAGTAAATATATGAGTGATGACCAAGCTAAAAAAGTACTCCTGGAAGGTGTTGAAGGCAATGTGTTAGCGGAGCCGCGTTTTATCCGGTTCAAAACCGGTATGCGGCGTAAATTCTGGAATAAAAACTGTGTGGCTATGGGTTTGGCGAGTGGTTTCCTTGAACCATTGGAGTCAACCAGTATCCATTTAATTCAATCCAGCATTTCAAAATTAATTGCGTTATTGCCTGCTGCGGATTTTAACCAAGCCATTATCGATAAATACAATGAATTGCTGACCGCAGAATTCACCTATGTACGCGATTTTATTATTTTGCATTACAAGGCAAGCCAACGCACCGATTCCAAATTTTGGAATTACTGCCGCCTGATGCAAGTGCCGGATACATTGCAGAAAAAACTGGATCTGTATGAATCCAGCGGGCGTTTGTTTCGCGATAACAATGAGTTATTTGATGAAGTGAGTTGGTTTGCGGTGATGCAAGGGCAGGGATTAACCCCAAAAAATTACCATCCGCTTGCAGATCAAATTGAAGAGCAGGAATTCCAGCGTTTAATGCATGAAATCAAGTCGGTAATCAATCGTGCTGCCGATGCTATGCCAACGCATATGGACTATATCAAACAACATTGTGCGGCCAATTCGCGCTAAAAAACTCTGAACAATACACTTGTTGTCATACTCGCGAATGCGGGTATCCAGCACATGGATTCCTGCGTTCGCAGGAATGACGAAAAATTAATATTATCAATACAGTGGACTGCTATGCCTGAGATGACTACCCCTGCGCGCTTTTTGGCGTTGGACGCCCTGCGCGGATTAACGATTGCAATGATGATTTTGGTCAACACTCCCGGCTCATGGGAATTTGTTTATCCTCCTTTTATGCATGCCGATTGGCATGGGTGTTCACCTACCGATTTGGTCTTTCCGTTTTTTCTATTCGTAGTGGGTTCGGCCATGTATTTCTCACTACAAAAAGTATCTATGCAGTTATCGCCCGCGATTGCGCTCATGATTGTGCGGCGCGCAGCGATCATTTTTGTGCTCGGCCTGATTTTTAATGCGGTACTAGGCGGCTGGGAACATTTGCGGATCATGGGCGTGTTGCAGCGCATCGCGCTCGCTTATGCGATTGCGGCATTTATTGTGCTCAGCCTAAAGTGCCACCACGTCTATATTATTGGCGCTCTTTTATTGGTGGGTTATTGGTTGTTGCTGGTTATTGGTGGCAGCGATAATCCCTTTAACTTAACCCACAATATTGTGGTCAAATTAGATGTGGGGGTGCTCGGTGCGGAGCACATGTATGACGGAAAAGGTGTGCCTTTTGACCCTGAGGGTTTGCTCAGCACTTTACCTGCAGTAGTCAATGTGTTGATTGGTTTTGAGTTGACGCGTTTTTTAGTGGCACAACAAGATCGTATGAAAAATTTGTTTATGTTGCTGATTTTAGGCTTGGCAGGGATAACCTTGGGATTGCTCTGGAGTATTTGGCTGCCAATTAATAAATCACTCTGGACGAGTTCATTTGTGATTTATAGCGCGGGTTATTTTTGTATCGCACTGGCTGTGTTTGTATGGCTGGTGGATATCAAACAATTCAAGTGGTTGGCGCAGCCGTTCATTATTTACGGTTCCAATTCCATTTTTATTTATATGTTGGCGCCATTTTGGGTGCACGCTTACCTATTTATTCCTATGCAGGGCGAGGGCGGAAATTTTTATAGCGCATTATTTACCTGGCTTGCGCAGGTGTTTCCGCCCGCCATGGCATCGCTTGTATTTGCATTGCTGCATGTGCTGCTGTTCTGGTTTATTAGTTTGCTGTTGTATCGCCACAAAATATTTATCAAGGTGTAATTGTTAATCCCTAACGAACCGTTATTGATGTTTAACGTGGTGTGACTGGGTTGGCGGAAAAGCGATTCACTTTTTTCCGCGAAGTTCGACTTTAGTCAGAGCAGGTGCGACTTTCACGGTGTGCATTGTTGCGATTTTTGGCCAGTGCTAGCGTGTTCAATGAGCCTTGGATCTGGTTGGCAGTCATTATCCGGGGCGAACACTTCAATGAAATTTTTTGAGAGCGAACAATAATGAACTTTATCAACTTTAAGGCATGGCAAAGCTGCTGCATGGGTGCGGCCAGTGTGCTGGCATTGTGTTTAGGTGCACAACCCGGTGTTGCCCAAACGGAGCAAATTTTATTTGATGATTTTAGTTATACAACCACAACGCAGCTTGCCAATAATGGCTGGCGTGTACGCACATGGGAAGGAGGCCCAGGTTTGGCGAATGGAACCTGGAGCACTAACAATATTTCTTTTGTGACCGACCCGGCAGCGCCAGCCAATAAATTTATGCGCTTGAAGGCGAGCACCAATATTAACGGTAGTACGATTGTCAATAATCGTTCCACTACCGGTAGTGTGTCGCAAGCGGAAGTGGCACGTGTCGAACAAATTTATAAAAATGGCACCTGGGCAGCGCGCATGTATTTTAATGATGCACCCAGTACTGGTCCCGATGGTGATACTGCGATCGAAACTTTTTTTGGTTTGACGGATTACATTGAAGGCGCGGAACCTTACAGCGAAATTGATTTTGAATATTTACCCAACGGCGGTTGGTGGACGGGTTCGGCAACACCGAGTATGTGGTCGGGCACTTATCGTATTGTCGATTGGTCGGATGAAAGTAATCACGGTGTTACGCGCACCCAGGGTAGTTTGCAAGGTTGGCATACACTGGTTATGCAAGTGCAGGATGGACTCATTTCGTTTTATATCGATGGCGCTTATCAAACATCATTTAGTGGCGCTGTTGCACCGGATTATCCGATGTATTTAATGTTCCAATTGTGGTTTAGCAATGACTGTTTTGATGCGGCGTGCAATACGCGCGGTTACATCAACAACAGCAATTATCGCGAATATTTTGAAGATGTGGATTGGGTTTACTTTGAAAAAAATAACCAGGTTCCTGCAACAGAAATTCCGCAAAAAATTGCCAATTTGCGCGCAGCGGGTACTAGCTATGTGCAAAATATTAATGGCAATAGTACCAGTTCAATTCCTGCGGCATCCTCGCGCCCGAGCAGTTCCAGCCGCTCCAGTGTGGCAGTTAGCTCAAGCAGTTCAACTGCAGCCGGACAGCAATGCAATTGGTGGGGAACGATTTACGCTATCTGCACCAACATCAGTTCCGGTTGGGGGTGGCAAAATAATGCGGACTGTGTGGGTATCCAAACCTGCCAAACATTATCGCCACCTTACGGTGTTGTGGGTGCAACTGCTTCAAGTAGTTCGCGCTCCAGTACACCGCTGAGTTCCAGCCGTTCTTCATCCAGCGCACCTGCTGCATTTTCCCGTTTGATTCAGGCTGAATCCTATTCGGTCATGAGTGGTGTGCAGCTCGATGCCACTAACGATGGCGGTGCAGGGCAATATGTTGGTTGGATTGATGCGGGTGATTGGATGTCTTACGCCAGTATTAATTTCCCCAGCAGTGGTACTTATAAAGTGGAATATCGCGTTGCCAGTCCAAGCGGTTCTGTTTTATCACTCGATTTAAATGCGGGCGCGATCCAGTTGGGGCAAGTTGCTATTCCGGCAACCGGTGGTTGGCAAAACTGGACGACCGTTTCGCACAACGTGAATGTCACGGCGGGCACTTACGCGCTAGGTATTTACGCACCGCAAGCTGGTTGGAATATCAATTGGATACGCATTACTAAAATTTAACGCTGTTGTTTCACTTTCGGTTTATCTCCTCCCCCGGACTTTGCGGGCCTGTTTACAGGTCCGCTTTTTTGTTTTTCTATTTTAATTGTTTGTTATTGGCGCGCCGCCACACTCGTAAGGATTGGTTAAGCGGCCGCGCTTACTCTTTTCTCGCATCCAAAAAAGCATACACTGCGTAAGTTATTTACCTACTTGTCTAGCGAGGAATCTGCTGTGAAATCATTTATTAACCCTCTGGTTACCTTCTTTGGAGTTGCTATGGTCAGCTTGGTTAGCGCTGCCGCGTCCGCCTGCCCGGATTATATGAAAGGCGAATATCGTAAATTGCATTCAAAGGATTCTGTCGATATCTGCGCGCTGATGGAAAACAAAACGGTGCTGGTCGTAAATACCGCCAGCCACTGTGGTTTTACCTCCCAGTTCAAGGAGCTGGAAGCGCTGCATAAGAAATACAAAGATAAGGGGTTGGTGGTCGTAGGTTTCGCCAGTGATGACTTCAAGCAGGAAGATGCCGATGAGGAAAAAGCGGCTGAAATTTGCTATCTCAATTACGGTGTGACCTTCACTATGCTCTCGCCCACCCATGTGACTGGCAAAGATGCCAATGCGCTGTTCAAAGCCCTGGCGGAACAGGCGCAGGAACCCAAGTGGAATTTCAATAAGTATCTGGTTGGGAAAGACGGCAAGTTGGTGGAGTACTTCGGCAGCATGACCAAGCCGGATTCGCCCAAACTGGCAGCGGCGATTGAGCAGTTGCTGTAAGCGCACTTATCGCCTGACTTCCGCAGTTAGATCCTGACCTCAAACCCGGCATTGCCGGGTTTTTTGTGCCCGAATTTTGATCATCCATCTGCAAAAAATGAATGAAACCGTATTCTTTTTTTAGACTTCTTTAGCTGTCGTCAAATAACGCTTATTACTTCTTTCTGCCATTCTTTCGTGTGGCTTCTACGTTTTTATTCTTTTATTGAAAGTTTTAGGGTTGTATAGCCCTAAAATTAATCAATTTCAGACTAAAAAATAAAGTTTCGTAAGTTTTGATCGAACAGCTCCCGTTAATTTTGACGTATAAATTAGTGTAACCGGTCACAAATTCAGCTTGAAACCGATTACATTTTAATTCATTATCCTTTCCATAATCTGATACCAATAAATGGCATTAATAGTATTTATTTTCGATATTGCGGTACTTAACACAATAAATTTAAGCAATTAGAGAACCTTCGCGCTGTAAACAACCAGGGTATTTCCCCGTTCCGCCTTCCTTCATGGATGTGCGGTGAGAGCTGCATCCAATGCGCTTTCGCACAGCGTTGCCCCCGATTTTTATAAAAGATAACAACACGAGGAAGCTCAAGATGATCAAACCTAGCGGTATCACCACCAGAAAAAAAGCTCTGGTTCTGGCGATAGGCTGTGCACTTTACGGTGTACAGGCATACGCACAGGAACCGGCAGCCGCAGCAACCAGCGATGAGCAGGTTGAAGAAGTGATCGTAAAAGGCGTGCGCGCATCGCAGGCCAAGGCGATTGATATCAAACGTAATTCGGCCGTAGTAGTTGATTCGATTGTGGCAGAAGATATTGGCAAGTTGCCGGATACCACCATCACCGACTCGCTACAGCGTGTGACTGGTGTGCAAATTACCCGTGAGGCCAATGAAGGTACTAGCTTGAACGTGCGTGGTATGCCGCAAGTGTTGACCACGCTCAATGGTGAGCAGTTCCTGAGCCCATGGACAATCACCGGCGTGGGCGCTAACTACTCGGATGTACCGGCCGGTTTAATTTCTGGTGCTGATGTTTACAAGTCCCAATCAGCCAATTCGCTGGCCGGAGGCATTTCCGGCTTGGTGGATTTGAAAACCCTCAGCCCATTAACGCTAAAAGATTGGATGGTGCGCGCTCGAATTGAAGGCTCCATGGGTGATATGTCGGATAAGGAGACCAACAAAGACGGTTCAACCAGCACACGCGATCCAGACCACAACGTCAGCATTTTTGTGGGCAATAATTTTGATGATGTCTTTGCATTTACGCTCTCGGGTTTTAACTCCACAACATACAATGCCAATTACTCGATGTGGGAAAATGCGCGCTTGGCATTTCTTGATCAGCGAGGAGGGACTCCGCGTGACCCGCTCGATTTTGATGGAGATGGAGACAAAGTAGGTGACTGGTATTTAACGCCGGAATCTTTCAGTGCAAAAAGCAATTACATGGATCGCGAGCGTGAAGGTGGTGCATTTACGTTTGAATCCAATATTGCAGAAGGTTTTACATTGCGCGGCGATGTGTTCTATACCAGCATGGCGCAATATGATCGCGGTGTGAGTGTCGGTTTTAATGCGGCCACGAATCCTAATTATTACGAAGTCAACGGTGTTCGTGCTCCACGCGAAGGTACCAACGATCTTTTGATTGGTTACGATGAGCAGTTGTATAACGTACTGCTTCCCGGTAGTGAGTTTGGCGATAGCATCGATTTCAGTTACGTTGACAAAAATGGTGTAACCCAAAACCGTTCTCTGCACGCATTAAACGTTGCGCGTATCGATGCGGCTGACTTTCAAACCAGTTCCACCAACGAAAGCAATCGCACAGGTGCGCTTAATACAAACCTGCAATTGAAATACACCAATGGTGACAATTTTGATGCGAGCGTGCGTTACATTTATGCAGAAGCTGAAAAACATTATCGCAAAGCCACCTTCCAACAGGGTACTCCTGCGTGGTTGTGGGTAGACGAAGATGGTATTTCTGGTAAAGATCCGCTCAATATTTATAGCGTCACTGTAGATTATTCACGCGATGTTCCTTCGTTTGTATTTGATGATGATCTTTCCAACGCAAATTTATTAAAGCAGTACCAAGGTTTTGCTGACGGTAGTGATACCAATGCGACTCTTAATGTCGCTCGCGTTGATGCAAAGTTTTCATTTAATGATAATTTTTGGGAATCGGTGGAAGGCGGATTGCGTTGGGGCGAACGCCAAGCGGATTACACCAAGTTTTATTACGTGACACCAACAGCTCGCTACTCCAACTGGGATGATCCTCGCGTTCCCGTTGATAAGCGCTACAAGTTGAGAACCGGTAATCAGATTTGGCAGAAGTATCCTGAGTGGCGCAAATTTGAATTCGCCGAAGAACCAACAGGCTTGTTGGATAATGGGCTGGTAGATAATGGTTTCTCTGCAGCTAATACCACAGTGTTCACTGACTTTGGGCCCATTAAAGGATTTGAAGGTGGCGTTTCATCTCTGGATCCGTCCGAATGGGATAACCCTCTGGCATTCCTCAATAAGTTATATCCTGGCACTAAAACAGCGAACGACCCAGGTTATACCTACGACGTAACCGAAGAGACAGCGACTGCATTCGCGCAATTCAATTTCAATAGTGAAGAAGGGCTTGCCGGAATTCCTTTTAAAGGTAATTTTGGTGCGCAGTTTATTCGCACTGATCGCACTGTAATTCGCGCAGTGGTTCCAGATGTATTAGATAAATATAACTCCATAGGTTACGACGATTGGCAAAAAATTGCGTTTGTTGCTGAAACCGCGACCACTGAGCATTCATTTAATGATGTATTGCCATCATTCAATCTGAACTTTTTCCCGCAAGATGATGTCGTCGTTCGCGTGGGAGCATCAAAAACTACGTCGCGCAATGATTTAAACAATGTGGGCTCTGGTTTGGTGCTTTGGTATCAGCAGTGCGACAAGTTGGATGAAAACGGTAAGCCTATCCAGATCCCAGTTGGCGGCGGTCAAACGCGCAATGAATCGGTGAGCTGTGTGGGCGGCGGCAATGACGACGGTAATCCCTACATCAAACCTTGGTATGCCAATGTCTATAACACATCAACTGAATGGTACTTTGATGAAAATGCCATGCTGGCTGCGGGTTTATTCCTGATTGAAGTGGAGACATCCACCGAGCAGACTCAAGAGATGCGCCCATTTACTGATGGAGATGGTATTGATCGCGGTCGCACAGCCAATATTTATACCACTAGCAATGTGGGAGCCTCTGATCTTTACGGCTTTGAAATGGGATACAAGCAACCGTTTACCTTTTTGCCGGGTGAAATTCTCAGTTCGACAGGGCTTGAGTTCAACTACACCTACTCAAAAAGTAAATCTAACAACATTGATATTGAAGGCAATGCCTTGCCTCTGCCGTCAAACTCCGAACATCAGTCGAACTTAATTCTCTGGTATGACCGCGATGGCTTGAACCTGCGTCTGGCTTACAACTGGCGCAGTGAGGAGTATCTCGGACGTGTCGGTTTAAATACTAATGCTGCTGAGCTCAATTTGGGCAACTGGTTGGAGGCAACCGGTTATTTGGATTTCTCCGCAAACTATTGGGTTAACGATCATCTTGAATTCAGTTTCAACGGTGCCAATTTGACCGGTCAAAATCGCAGAAGTTACGCGCAGATGGCGGATCAGTTCCAGTCTCTTTGGGTGCAAGAGCGCCGTTATACCTTGGGTATGACTGTAAAACTTTAATGAGTGCCGTCGCAAAAAATAAATCAAATGCGCAATTAAATACGGCAACCTTTTAAAACAGTTTGGAGTTTTATTATGAAATTTAAATTTAGTTACATGGCGCTCTTAATGAGTAGCTTGCTGCTGCAGGCTTGCGGTGGCGGCGGTTTAGCGGGGGACGAAAAGGACAGTACTGATCCATTAATTCCCGAGCCAGTAGTCGATGATGGTTCTGATCGTCCTCGCCCCTCTGAATCCACTCCGTTTATGAAAGCGGATGGTTGGATGCTGAAGGATGTTTCCGGTCAGCCTGTTTTTCTACGTGGAGCCAATATCCTGTTTGGTGACAATCCGTTGGAGCGGATTAAGAATATTGCGCCGGCGGCAGAAATTGGCTCTAACGTTGTGCGTTTACAAGTAAAGAAAACCACGCGCAAAGAAGAGCTGGAAGGCGCACTGGTGGACATCATTGGTAAAAATATGGTGGCACTGGTTACTCTGGTCGATGATTCATTGACCTGTAAAGATGATGCCGATGAGTTGGATAAAGTCGTCAGCGATTTGTGGTTGGGTACTTGGTTGGAAGTAATTGCACAAGACCGCTTTCAGCCACATCTCATGATTAATGTTGCTAATCAGTGGGGCCCCAAAAGTGTGTTCACTGAAAACACTGTCGGCTACGGCGATTATATAGAAGCGCACAAATTGGCAATCCGGGAATTCCGTAAGGCCGGCTTGAAAGTGCCTTTAGTGATCGACGCGGCGGGTTGCGGTCAGGATTATTATTCCTTTACGGCTGGGCGGGCGCGCGAGCTAAAAGCTGCAGACACCCAAGGTAATCTGGTGTTATCAGTGCACGGATTTGGCGAAACCTGGAATAGCGATGACAAGGTGCGCACCGCGATGACCAGCTTGGCGAAAACCAATATGCCGATTGTGATGAGTGGTTTCGGTGGCTCTGCTGTTGCGCCCCAAAATGAGGTTGATCACCTGGGTATTATGAGAAAGGGCTATGGCGATGGCGGTATGGGCTTTTCTATCCCTTGGCAATCTGCGGAGGATAAAGCGGCTTACGCTATGACACTGGACACACCATTGTTTTTGCGCGGTGCAAGCATCCGTACCGATGTGTTTATTCCAAAAACCTATGTCGATAACGGCAAACTCGGCATTGTCATGTACTTAAAAGATGCCAATGGACGCTACGCCAATACTGGTTGGAATCAAGCAAGCAGCATGAGTTTTGATGCATGGAATAAATTGAATTTCAAATTGACCAGCGTCGATTATCTAAAAGGCATAGGCGCTTACGTCGAAGATGGTTTTGATTTGACGGCGGTACAAAAAATCGGATTTGAAATTGTTGCGAATGGCAAGCCAGTAGATGTAAGCGGCAATTTGATATTCGATAATCTCACTGTATTCCCAGGCATCCCTCCTGTATATATCGCTAATTTTGATGCGAGTAATGAAGAGTGGGAGACTCATTGGGGGCCATTCACTACGGCTGCTGCTGATGGAAAGTTAACAATCCTACCAACCGGCGGTGGCGATGGTGCGATAGATCTGCAGGGCTGGAAAGCACCAAGCCTTTATTCAATTCCGCTAGACACAGCATTAGAGGTAGTTTTGCGCGTTTACGTCCCTGCATCTTATTCAGCTGAAAGTAATGCTTGGTTGAAAATATTTGGTCAATTCGGTGCGAATTGGGAAATTTGGAAGGATATCCCTGCGCAAAGCTTTGCGAGCCTTACTGTTGGTGCTTGGAATACTGTGAAGTTCAACGTGGATTTCAGTGATGCTAGCCCAGCGCAAGCATTTGGTATTCAGTTGGGTGGCTTTAGTGGCGCGATGGCAGAGCCTTTGTTGGTAGACTTTATTGAGATTAATGATCCCAATAAGAAGAACACAAAAATTATCAATGCCCAGCAGTTAGCGAGCGCATTCGATGGGGACGCAGAAGCCTATTCCGTCATTTGGGATAAAATGGCGTCATTGGCAGTGGTTGATGGTGTGCTGGAGGTTCGCAATACCAATACCGGTGGTGATGCAGATGTTGCTGTTGGTAAGGGCGATATCAATAGTAAGAAATTGAATTTGACTGGCCCAGTGACCATTCGGGCTAAAGTCTTTGTGCCTGCGAATCTTGCGGGTAACACGGATTTCTTTTTTAACTTCTTTATGCAAGATGCAGGTTGGAATCATTTCTCCTTCCCCACAATGACCATCGACCAATTTACTCCCGGCGAATGGACTGAAATCGAAATTGTTGAAGATACTTTTAATCCCAATTTTAACCGGTCGGGCAATCTACAGCACTTCGGCTTCCAATTTGGTGGTCCCGGTGTAAATGCCACTATAAAAGTGGATGATGTGCAAATTTGGGGTAACGTTGAAGTTGAGGATGCCCAGCCTATCCTAACAATGGGCTTTGAATCCCAGGCAGAGGTTGATGCATTCAAGTTCGATTATGCTGGCGGTGCTTTGAGTGACGGAGTATTGGCTGGGGCGAATGCAAAAGCTTGGACTAATAGTACTTTGCCATTTGGGTGGATTGCTAACAGCTGGATTGGTAATGGCGGTTACGACATGTCATTATCGGAAAGTGCTTTAGATTTAACACCGCGAGGAGAAGAAATTGTCAACGGAGAATACGGTATTAAAGCGACCAGTGCTCCGGTAAATTTTGTAAAACCCTAAGCTTGTTACCTTATAAAAATTGGCCCCATAGCGGGGCCAATTTTATTTAAGCAATAAGTACTTCCCATCTAAGCATTAATCAATAACCGCTTTATCGGTGTAGTTTTCGGTGCAATTTGTTCTTGCCAACAATTATATCGCCCTGACATTTGGATTCACTCATCAGTTGTGCATCCTCGCGCTAACGCGTTTTGATGGTCGCTCGGCGTAGTGCGCCGATCGTGCGAACCTTGCCTGCATTACTACTCAGTATTTCCTGCTAGATCTTCACTGATACTGAATACCCTTCGCATGACCGTTGATCGCCTCTTTGCGCATACCAGCCTGCTTATTTATACCATTGAGTCGAGGCTGGGCTCGTTAGGAGAAAGCTATCTGTACTGACGCTTTATGGAAGCGGGATGTATAGCGCAGGAAAATGAAGTTCAAAAAATAAAACCCCGCTTTTTAGGGCGGGGCTTGTATTACAACGCTGTTGCTTGAGGCTATTTAATTAATGGTAGTTGTATAGCTTCTAGTGCTACCAATAACGCCATTTTTCTCGGGAACCTCAACAACGATCTTGAAGCTTCCTGACGCAGCAAGAGCAGAGTCACCTTTAATTGAGACGGTGAAAGTAGTTGGGCCCGTTCTGTTAGAGGGAACTTCGACTGGATCTGGGTTGATAAACACGGTTGCATTATTAACACCGCCGTCTTCGATCGATACTTTCGTGCCCGCTGGCATACTATTGTCGTTAGTATCTTGCAGGGAAATGCTGAGTAGTCGGGTGTTATTTGCCCCAGAAGTAGATACCGTAACATTTCCCGGCTGTCCTATGAGCAAGCCATCGACGTTGGTTTTTGCTTCGCCAGTGGACATAACAATAGTTATGTTATCACGAACGGTAACTGTGTTCTTGGTGCATGATGAGCCGGTCACAGGGCAGAGTACGCCATCATAAATTCCATTCCCTTCATCTCTGGCGCCATTTCCGGATATGTCAAAAATTTCCTCTTTGCCTAGGTCGTAAACATTGTCTTGGTCTCGATCCAAATAGGCCTCACCCAAGTCGTCACAAGCATCGGGGCGTCCAGTGGCTGAAGCTGGCGGTGCGTTTTGCGGGCAACTGGAGGTGTTTTTGGTAAAGATATCGGTAATATCGTAAGTACCATTACCGTTTGTATCGATAAAGCTTTCATTGCCCAAAGCAGTAGCCAAAACAGTGACTTTCCCGCTGGCTGGCGAGTTCTGGGTAAACCAGGTAACTGTACACGTGCTAAGTGGTGTGGTTGTGCATGAGTCTTCGATTACGCCTGCTGAAGCGGTAAAGTTCACGACAGTTCCTTCAGGCACAGGGTTGTTAAATGCGTCAGCCATTCTGATCGTCACATCTACCTCATAGCCGTCGATATAGGCTGGTGGGTTATATTCAGATGCTGATAGAGACATGCTGTCCTGATCGGGAATACCGGTAGATATAACAAGCCTTGAAGATTGTGTTGATATTGTTGCGCCACCGGATACGGTAGAGGCGGTAACACGCACGCTTGTAGCGATAGTACCAGCTTGAACACGAGCCGTGACTATCCCATTTGTGTTACTGATTGCTGAGACTTCCTGGGTGCAGGAGCCTGCACTAATCAGGCAGACGCCGCCAATGCTGTTATTCAGTTTCAGTGTTACCGGCACACCAGAAAGTGGTAAACCATTCGGGCCATTTACGATAAAGCGTACATCCGAGGTCTCTGCACCACCACCGCCTTTTAGGCTGATTTGTGGCGGGAGAGCACTGTCGAACACTATGTTCTGTGCTGAGGCTACGGTAATGTTCAGTGTGGCGGTAGCAGTATTTACTTGTAGGCCTGGTAGTGCCGAAGTGGCAGTCACCACATCATTTCCAATGCAACCATTTGCTTTGTAGATAATAGTGGCTCGACCTGTCTGCGTGCTTACAGTATCTGTTGCTTTGCCACTAGTATCAGTCAGTGTCGCGGTGCCATCGCGCACACAGGGAGAAGTGAATGTCGCCGTCGCGCTTCCGGTAGTGAGGTTCCCATTGCTATCAACAAAACTGACCGAAAGGCTGGTTGAGCCTCCCGGTGGCAGTACTGCATCCTCTATCCCTACATCTACTTGACCAACCAGGAAGGTTGCACCGCTGCTCTTACCTATGTATATGGCAGCAGTATTTTCCAAAGGTCTCGGAATCAAGCGAGTGCTGAAGCTATAGGACGGGCCCTTGGGTGAAGTGACCACTATATTGAAGCTGCCGCTAGGGCGTTTGGTTTCACTTGCTTTCAGTGTGACGGTGAACGAGGTTGGGTTCAGTGTGCTAGCCACGCCGGTAGTCATGCTTTGATTGATCGTCACATCACTCGCAGTGCTAGTGCTCAGGGATACCGTTGTTCCCACTGGCATAGCATTGCCATTGATATCCGCAAGGGTGACCGTAAACATGGTGGTTTCGTTGGCACTTAATTCAATTGCTTCAGGTTGTCCCAGCAGGCGGCCATTCTGGGTCATAGGTTGTTCGCTGGACATCGACAGTACTATGTCCTGACGGATAGTTACCGGTTGTTTGGTACAAGTTGAACCCTCTGCAGAGCAGAGAACACCATTGTAAATACCGTTCTCAATATTGCGGCTTCCATTCATGTTGAAATCTACATAGTCTTCTGCACTTGTACCTGTGTCGAAGTCGCCATTTTCATTTTCATCGAGGTAGGCTTCGCCCAAGTCGTCGCATGGCTGATCGTTACCACCAGGAGTTGCCTCCGCAGTTGATAGCGGGACATTGGGTTTGCAGCCGTCGGTAAAACTATTGAATATATCGGTATTAGCTGTATATAAGCCGTCACCGTTAACATCTTTAAAACTTTCATTACCTACAGTAGTGGCGAGAATGGTGACTCTACCATTACTAGGTCTTGGGCTTTGGCTTTTCCAAATGACGGTACAGGTGCCGTTTATCGTGGTGCAATTGGTGTCTATCGATCCACCTTCAGTTAAAAATTGAACGGATGTACCGTCCGCGGGCGGGTTATTAAATGCATCTGCGAGACGGATGGTGATGTTTACTGGCTCACCGTCATAGTCCCAACCTGGAGGGTTAAAGCGTGAGGCTGAAATCGACATACTGTTTTGATCAGGCATGCCGGTTCCGATAGATAATTTATTGGAGCGAGCGGTAATGTTCGAGGCGGGGTCTGTAGCGATGACTTCAACTGCAGTGGGAATTGTGCCCGCTTGCACTACGGTAGATGCATGGCCTGTGCTATCCGTTGTTGCTGTAGAGGTCGTGAGTGCAATGCCTCCGAGTTGAGTGCTCAAACTGAAATTCAGGGGAATGTTTTTGACTGGTGCACCAGTGGTGCCTTTCACTAAAAAGCGCACAGTTGATGTTTGTGCTCCGCCGCTATCCTTAAGGAAGATCTTATTGGGAACGGCCTCTACAAAGCTGATGGACTGCACTGTGTCCTGAGCGATTTTGACGGTGATCCGAGCTACCTTGGCTACACCGCCAATAATTGCCGTGGCGGTAATCTGATCATCACCAACGCAGCCCTTGGCTGCATAAGTAATACTTGCTTGACCTATATCGGTGGTTACCTTGTTGGTGATTTCAGTGCCTTGTGACAGCACGGCTTCGCCTGAAGCGTAACAGCCAGAGTTGAAAGTCACCTGTACTGGTGTTGTTACCAGTGTGTTGGTGCTGCTGACAATATTAATTGTCAGGTTGGTGCTGGCGCCCGGCGCGAGGTTGGTGTTGCCGGCGCCTATTGCCCCTTCGGTAAAGCTACTACCGCTGCCGAATCCAATCGCTGTGGGATCAGTTGTACTTACAGACCCTGAGCTGGCAGTGCTTGAGTTCCCTGAGTTAAGGAGCGGCGAATCGCCGCCACCACCGCAAGCAGAAAGTAGCAGGCTGATGAACGCTGCACTGACAATCGTCGTCGTTTTTAGAGTATGCATGATGTCTTCCTAGGTTACCGACCGCCGTAAGTTGATTATAAGGCGGCGGCTGGTATTGAATTCGATGGTATAAATGGCATAAAGAGTCTGCGCTAAGCTCTTGAGCTTATTAGGACTTATGGCCACAGCTAACGTTAGCTCATATCTTTTCAATGATAAAGTGCCCAGCGTTCAAAAAACGCGCTCTCGCCCCCAAAACACCTGATATTTGTGCGTTTCTTAGCATTTCCTTTGGCATTGTGCTCGTCCTTTTGGCACATTTTGCAGTTGGCGCATTTTTAATTCTGTGTCCCAGTCGCACAAGGCTTATAATCTGCGCACTTTTTTTGCTATGTGAGCCTTGCCATGAGCCTGCCCGTCCTTGTTCTTAATTCCCAAGCTGATCGCCGTTTAAAGCTGGGCCATTTATGGATTTATAGCAACGAGGTGGATACCGCCAAATCGCCGCTAAAGTCCTTTGCGATGGGACAGCAGGCGCTGGTCACCACCAATAGCGGCAAGCCACTCGGTATTGCGGTGATCAACCCCAATGGGCTGATCTGCGGCCGCTTGGTCAGTCGCGATGAAAAGTATCCGCTCAATAAATCCCTGTTGGTGCACCGCATCAAGCAATCGCTCGCGCTGCGCGAGATGGCATTTGATGAACCTTTTTATCGTCTGATTTATGGCGATGCTGATCTTCTTCCCGGTTTGGTAGTCGATCGTTTCGGTGATTATCTGGTGGTGCAGATTGCCAGTGCGGGTATGGAATTGGTGAAGGATGAGATAGTTGAGGCGCTGGTGCAGGTGCTGAATCCGCACGGCGTATTGCTCGCCAATGAGCACAGCGCGCGCGCGCTGGAAGGCTTGTCGGAGTACACCGAGGTCGCTTACGGCGAAGTACCTGAATCGGTTGAGTTGGTAGAAAACGGCACACGCTTTATGGCGCCGGTGCACGGCGGGCAAAAAACCGGTTGGTTTTACGACCATCGCATGAACCGCGCTTTGCTGCAGCAGTATGTGCAGGGTAAACGGGTGTTGGATGTGTTTTCCTACATCGGCGGCTGGGGTGTGCAGGCCGCTGTTGCAGGTGCGAGCGAGGTATTCTGTGTGGATGCATCCGAATCAGCGACGGATGCGGTATTGGAAAATGCCCAGCTTAATGGCGTTGCAGATAAGGTCGCGGCAATCCAGGGTAAGGCTATCGATGTGCTGAAAGAATTGATTGCGAGCGATGAGCGCTTCGATATAGTGGTGCTCGATCCGCCTGCATTTATCAAAAAACGCAAAGACCAAAAAGCGGGTGAGGCGGCTTATCGCCACATTAATGAGTTGGGGATGCGTTTGTTGGGGCGCGACGGCTTGTTGGTTTCGGCATCCTGCTCCATGCATTTGGGTAAGGATACGTTACTGGAAATTGTGCGCGCATCCGGTCGTCATCTGGATCGCCATGTGCAGATTATTGGCCAGGGTGGGCAGGGGCCGGATCATCCGATCCATCCTGCTATCCCTGAGACTGATTATTTGAAAGCCGTGTTTGCGCGTGTCTATCTAGCCTAGCCGGATTTGGCGTTTTAGCTTCTCGTAATAAGCCTATCTAGCGCAGGCTTATTGCTTTCCAGTTGCGCTCGCGGGCGATAGCGGCGAGCCGCTCGTCAGCATCGACTACTACCGGGTGGTCAACCTGCTCCAGCAGCGGTAAATCATTAATCGAGTCGCTGTAAAAATACGCGCCTTCCAATGAATGATGATTGTGCTTCAACCACTCGTGCAGATGGGTAATTTTGCCGGCCTGAAAGCAGGGCTCGCCGACAAAATTGCCGGTGTAGCGGCCATCAACCACTTCCGGATCGGTAGCCAGTATGTCGTCCACACCTAATCGCTTGGCGATGGGGTGGGTTACAAAACCATTGGTGGCGGTGATGATCAGCAGGTGATCGCCTTGATTGCGATGGTGTTGCAACAGTGCATCTGCCTTGGGCAACATCAGTGGCTCGATGTGGTCGCGCATAAATTCCGCGTGTAATTTTTCCAGCTCGGCCATGCTGTGACGGGTTAGCGGCGCTAGCGAAAATTGTAAATAGGCTCGAATATCGAGCGTGCCGTTTTTGTAGTCGGCATAAAAACCATCGTTCGCTTGGCGATAGATTTCTGCATCCACCAATTGCTTTTCCACCAAAAACACGCCCCAGCTGTGGTCGCTATCGCCTGCAATCAGAGTGTTGTCGAGATCAAAAATCGCCAGTGCCACAGTGTTTACCTATGTAGATGAAGGGAGAGTTTGCAGGGCTTGCTGCAAGGGGCGCTAGGATAGCGGCAGCGGCTGGTGCGCTCAATGAAAAAACCATTTCCAAGATTCAGGGTTGCGGGTTTGGGTAAGCCTGATATAGTGCGGAAAACGCTGTTTTGTGGAACATGTCCGCTCTTTATGGCTGGAGTTTTGTTTTCTGCCACAGCAAAACCTTTTATATGGACAATTCCCCCGTGATAGATTCAGACGGATTCCGCCCTAATGTGGGCATTATTTTGACCAACGACCAAGGTCAATTGTTGTGGGCCAGGCGCGTCGGTGGCCAAGATGCGTGGCAGTTTCCGCAGGGTGGCATTAACCCCAATGAGACGCCCGAGCAAGCGCTCTACCGCGAGTTGCATGAAGAGGTTGGTTTGCGGCAGGAAGATGTGCAAATCCTTGCTTGCACGCGTGGTTGGCTGCGCTACCGTTTGCCGCATCGCTTGGTGCGCCATAACTCTTTACCACTGTGTATTGGGCAAAAACAAAAATGGTTTTTGTTGCGCATGTTGAGTGACGACGCCAAGGTGAGCCTTAATAATGGTGGCCGTGCCGAGTTTGATGACTGGCGCTGGGTCAGTTACTGGTATCCTTTGGGTAAAGTCGTCTCCTTTAAGCGCGATGTATACCGTCGCGCACTGAAAGAGTTGTCATTGTTCCACGCGCATCTGGAGGATCGCAGCGCCTGCGTTCGCTCGCCCCATAATTAAAGTAGCTGTAACGAAAGCACCTATAATTCCAACTAAATCCACCTGACAGGCTTGATCACCAATCCCTATGCTAAATTCACTCCGCTCCATCGTTCTGGAAGTAAACGCCGCACGCGATATGAAAACCGCGTTGGCGATTATTGTTACGCGAGTGAAGCAGGTGATGGCGACCCAAGTGTGCTCGGTCTACTTGCGCGATGCAAAGGGCGATTATGTGCTGATGGCGACCGACGGCCTCAATGCTGATTCGGTCGGCAAGGTTCGGCTGGCGGCTGGTGAAGGTTTGGTTGGGCGCGTTGTTGTGCGCGAAGAACCAATCAATTTGGAGCACGCCGAAGCGCATCCAAGCTATCAGTATTTCCCCGAGACTGGCGAAGAGCGCTATAGCGTTTTCCATTGTGTGCCTATTATCCATCATCGCAAAGTGCTCGGTGTGCTGGTTGTCCAGCAAGTTGAGCAGCGCCGTTTTGACGAGGGTGAGGAGGCATTTTTAGTCACTATGTCGGCGCAATTAGCGGGCGTGATAGCCCATGCTGAAGCGACTGGTGGAGTGGTGCCGGTGGGCGCCAAAGCAACCCAGGCTAAATTTATCGGTGTATCTGGCGCATCGGGTATTGCGATTGGTGAAGCGGTAGTGATTGCGCCATCGGCCGATCTGCGTTCTGTTCCCTATCAGGCTTGTAAGGATGTCGAGGCGGAAATCGCCTTCTTCCACCGCAGCCTGATGGCGGTGCGCGATGATATTAAATCTCTCGGTGAGCAGTTGAAGGCGCGTATTAACCGTGAAGAGCAGGCGCTGTTTGATGCCTATCTCGCCATGCTTGATGATGCCTCCCTCGGCGGCGAAGTGACCGATCGCATCCGCAAGGGCGCCAACGCTTCTTATGCCTGGAGCGAGGTTATCCTCGAGCACGAAAATATTTTTAACAGCATGAATGACCCCTATCTGCGTGAGCGGGCGACCGACCTGCGTGATCTGGGGCGGCGCGTGCTGGCTTACCTGCAGGAATCCAATCAAAAGACCCGGGTTTATCCTGAAAAAACCATTCTGATCGGCGAAGAGCTGACCGCATCAATGTTGGGTGAAATTCCCAAAGAAAAGCTGGCGGGCTTGGTGTCGGTGCTGGGCTCTTCCAACTCCCACGTGGCGATTCTGGCGCGGGCGATGGATATTCCCACGGTGATGGGGGCGGTGGATTTACCCTTCACCCAGATGGATGGCCGCCCGATTATTGTGGACGGTTATAAAGGTACGGTTTACTGCGACCCGAGTGCGCAGCTGCGCAAGCAGTACAAGGCAATATTCCTTGAAGAGCAGGCGCTAGTAAAAGGGCTTGAAGCACTTAAAGACCTTCCCTGTGAAACCAAAGATCGCTACCGTTTGCCGCTGCATGTCAACACCGGTTTGATGGCCGATGTGGTGCGCTCGCTGGAGCGCGGCGCTGAAGGTGTTGGTCTGTACCGTACCGAAGTGCCGTTCTTATTGCGCGACCGCTTTCCCAGTGAGGAGGAGCAGCGCGCCATTTATCGAGAGCAGTTGGAGGCTTTTGCGCCCCACTCGGTGACTATGCGCACCCTCGATATCGGTGGTGATAAAGCCTTGCCTTATTTCCCGATTGCAGAGGACAACCCCTTCCTTGGCTGGCGCGGCATTCGCGTCACACTGGATCACCCTGAAATTTTTCTCGCGCAAATCCGCGCCATGATCTAGGCCAGTGAAGGCCTGGATAACCTGCGCATCCTCTTGCCGATGATCACCAATATGCAGGAAGTGGATGCTTCCAAGGCATTGATCCAGCGTGTGCACAAAGAGCTGCTCGAAGAGGGTTTCCGGGTGCGCAAGCCGCAAATCGGTGTGATGATTGAGGTGCCGGCGGCGGTATACCTTGCGCCGGAATTATCGCGCCGGGTGGATTTTCTCTCCGTTGGTAGCAACGACCTCACGCAATATCTGCTGGCAGTAGATCGCAATAATGCGCAGGTGGCGGATCTCTATCAGGCCTTCCACCCTGCTGTTCTGCGCGCGTTGCAATATATTGTTTACGCAGCACACGATGCCGGCATCAGTGTTAGTATCTGCGGCGAATTGGCGGGTGATCCAGGTGCTGCCATCCTGCTCATGGCAATGGGGTACGATGTGCTGTCGATGAATGCCACCAACCTTCCCAAGGTCAAATCTGTGATTCGCGGTATTACCTTTGAGCGCGCGAAGCAATTGCTGGCGGAGGTGATGCGCATGTCCAATGGCGACCTCATCCGCGATCATATCGCGCGTGAGCTGCGTGAGACAGGATTAACTCGCCTGATCCGCCCGGTAGCTTCAGATGCAAATGAATGAACATAAATGTCTTGGGTGAGTCACAATTCCGCGCCATAATCATCGCCCACTGAATTGGCTGTTTCAGGTTTAACTGCTTATGTTGCAATACCCGGATTTAAATCCCATCGCGTTTACTATCCCTATTGGCCCCATATCGCTTGGCGACATGACTATCGGGCCGTTTAATGTGCATTGGTATGGGATTATGTATCTGCTGGCGTTTGCCAGCGCTTGGTTGATTGCTATGCAGCGTGCCAAAGCGCTCACTGCCGCAGTGAACAAATCCCAAGTTGAAAATCTCATCACTTATGGCGCCTTCGGGGTGATCCTTGGCGGTCGCTTTGGCTATGTGATGTTTTACAATTTTGAAGAATTCCTGCGCGATCCTCTTTGGCTGTTCCGTGTGTGGGAAGGTGGTATGTCATTTCATGGCGGTCTGATCGGTGTGATAGTGGCGATGATTATTTATTCCTATCGCATCAACCGTTCGTTTGTCAGCGTGATGGATTTTGTCGCCCCCATAGTTCCACTCGGTCTGGGTTTTGGCCGTTTGGGTAATTTTATCGGTCAGGAACTCTGGGGGCGTGTTAGCGATGTACCTTGGGCAATGGTATTCCCGAAGGCGCTGCCGGAAGGGCTGGCGCGTCACCCCAGCCAGTTATACCAAGCTTTCCTCGAAGGTCTGGTGTTGTTCGTGGTTGTGTTCTGGTTCTCTGCCAAGCCTCGCCCGCGCGGTGCTGTGTCAGGCTTGTTCCTGATTGGTTATTCGATTTTCCGCTTTGGCGTAGAGTTTGTACGCGAGCCAGATCTGGGCGTCGCTCTGATCGCTGGCATGACTCGAGGTCAATTGCTTTGCGTCCCCATGTTCCTCCTCGGTGCAGGGTTGCTGGTGTGGGCTTACGTCTTTGCCCCGAAATCCGCCAAGAACCCATAAGGTCTGTTAAATTTTTGGTACAGGTTTGTGAATGAAGCAATATCTTGATTTGATGCGCGATGTAGTGGAAAACGGTGTTCAGCGCGGCGACCGCACCGGTACCGGGACGCGCTCAGTCTTTGGTCGCCAGTTGCGTTTTGACCTCAATAAAGGCTTTCCCTTGGTGACCACCAAAACTGTCCATCTGAAAAGTGTGATTGTTGAATTGCTGTGGTTCCTGCAAGGGCGCACTGATGTTAGCTGGTTGCAGGAGCGGGGTTGTAACATCTGGAATGAGTGGGCCACCGAATCGGGCGATTTGGGGCCGGTCTATGGTAAGCAGTGGCGCAGTTGGGCGTGTCCAGATGGATCGACTATCGACCAGATTTCCCAAGTGATTGCCCAAATCAAGAAAAATCCCTATTCGCGTCGATTGATTGTCAGCGCTTGGAATCCGGCTGATTTGCCTGACGAGTCGATGAGTCCTCAGCAGAATGTCGAGCAGGGGCGAATGGCGCTTGCGGCATGTCACACCCTGTTTCAGTTTTACGTGTCCGAAGGTAAGCTCTCCTGCCAGCTTTATCAGCGCAGTGCCGATCTGTTTTTAGGGGTGCCGTTCAATATTGCCAGCTACGCTCTTTTGACCCATATGATTGCCCAGCAGTGTGATTTGGGTGTAGGTGATTTTGTGCATACCTTTGGTGATTGCCATTTGTACAGCAACCACATTACAGACGACATAGTTTACGAACAATTAACGCGTGAACCTAAAAACTTGCCTACACTTACGTTCTCGCGCAGGCCGGACACCATTTTCGGCTATGAATTGCAGGATTTTGTGTTTAACGGTTACCAGCCTCATCCGCGTATAGTCGCACCTATTGCCATCTAGTCGTGTTTTGGTTGTTGTCAAATATGTTAGAAAGTAAAGGTGAAGGCACTGCATGAAATTGGCCATCATAGTTGCGGCAGCCAGGAACGGCGTTATTGGCTGCAATAATCAATTGCCCTGGCATCTCCCGCAAGATCTCAAGTATTTCAAAGCGGTAACACTTGGCAAGCCGGTTATCATGGGGCGTAAAACTTATGAGTCTATTGGTAAGCCATTGCCGGGGCGCACTAATATAGTAATTACCCGCAACAAGGGTTGGGTGGCTGCTGAAGGAGTAATTGTTACCAATAGTTTCGAGCAAGCACTGCTTGAGGCGAAAAAAGTGTGCAGCCCGGCAGCTTCGGATCTTGATGAGGTTATGGTTATTGGCGGTGCGGAAATATACCGCTCTGCACTGCAATTTGCGGATCGTATTTATCTGACGCGTGTCGATGTTGAGCCGGAAGGGGATGCTTTTTTTGAGGCGCTGGATGATACGAAATGGGGCTTAGAGTCAAAATTAGCGGGTGACGAGGCTGCGTTAGTACCTCACGAGTTTTTAGTGTATGCCCGGGTTGCGTGATAAATGACCGCTAATAACTAAAAGTTTTGTTTTGAATGTCTTTTTTTGGTTTGGTTTTAATGTTTTTGTTTTTGTGTTACCGATGCACTTATGAAAAGCAATAATGTGTTACCTGTTTGATACCTTAATACACACGTGGAAGGTTGTAGGATAAATCATTGGAAGTAGGTCATGGCGCTTATTACAATGCCGCCGTTCTTAACCGCCTCGAAGAGGCTACGTGGATAACGCGTCTGTGGCAGCTTGTTGCCACAAACTCACTTGATTGAACACCCAGTTGGGGGGATTATGAAAAAGCAGCGATTGAAAGCGGTGGCTCTGACCACGATGCTTTCTGCCGGCGCGCTAATGGGTAGCGTTGCTATGGCAGATCAAACTCTGGATGCAGTACTCCAGGCCGGTCAAGCCAAGACCACTTTGGCGCAAGACTCCCAGAAGCGTATTGATAGATTGGCTCAGGAAACTGACGATCTGGCGCAACAATTCAAACAACAAAACAAGCTGATCGATGATCTCCGCGTGTTTAACGCCCAGATGGAAAAGCAAGTTGCCAAGCAGTTGGTTGTGGTTCAGGAGTTGGAGCAATCAATCGAGAAAGTAACCGTTATCGAGCGTCAAATTCAGCCGCTGATTTTCCGTATGCTCGATGGTTTGGAGCAGTTCGTGAATTTGGATAAACCATTTTCATTGGAAGAGCGTCAAGCTCAAATTGCAATGCTGCGTGCTAATCAAGACCGTGCTGATATCTCTGTTTCAGAGAAGTTTCGTCAGGTACTTGAAGCCTACAAAATTGAATCTGCCTACGGCAGCACAATTTCCGCGTACAAAACTACCCTTTCACTTGATGGTCAGGACCGCGAAGTGAGCATTTTACGTGTCGGCCGCATCTCTTTGATGTACCAAACAACCGACGCCCAAGCTAGCGGTTACTGGGATGTCGCACAGAAGTCATGGGTGGCACTGGATAGCTCCTACAATGCGCAAATTTTGAAAGGTTTGAAGATCGCGCGTGACCAAGCTACCAAAGATATTATGACTATGCCCATTCAAGCACCGGAGGCAGCACAATGAAAATGAAGTTTGTTAAAAACTGCCTGATGCTTGCCACTGTTGGCTTGCTGAGCAGCAGCTTTGCTGTAGCTCAAGAGAAAGCGCAAACGCTTGATCAGCTTTTGGATATGGTAAAGAAGTCTCAAATCAGCGAATCTGCTGAACATAAGCAGCGTGAAGCAGAGTTTGCTCGCGATAAGTCTGCTCAGGCTGGCTTATTAGCGCAAGCTAATGCTACCCGCCAAGCAGAAGAGAATCGCTCTGTTACCTTGGAAAAGAAATACGCCGAACAGCAACTGTTGGTTACCCAGAAAAAAGCGCAATTGAACGAGCGCTTAGGTTCAATGCGTGAACTCTTTGGCCATTTGACTTCTACTGCTGGTGACCTGCGCGCTACGCTGGAAACTTCTTTGGTCAGCGCTCAGTACCCTAACCGTGGTGATTTTCTTGACACCTTGATCGAAAAAATGAATGGCAGTACCCAGCTTCCCGATATCGAAGAAATCGAGCGCCTTTGGTACGAAGTGCAACGTGAAATGGTAGAAACAGGTCGCGTTGTAAAATTCACCGCAACCGTAATTAAGCCGAACGGAGAGCAGGCGGATCAAGAGATTGTTCGTATTGGTGCTTACAATTTGGTTTCAAATGGCACCTACCTGACTTACGACGGCAGAAAGATTGAAGAGCTGGCGCGTCAACCTGACTCGGGAATGTTGTCTGCAGCCGCTGCGTTACAATCAGCGAGCAGTGGCGTCGTGGATATCGGTATAGATCCAACCGGTCCAGTAGGGGGGCAATTGTTGGCTGCTTTGATTCAAAAACCAAATCTTAAAGAGTACTTGGATCAGGGTGGTTCAGTAGGTTGGGTGATCGTTTATGTAGGTATTTTCGGTATTTTGTTGGGCTTATGGCGAATTGTGGTGCTATTTGCTATGAGTGCAAAAGTTAAGTCTCAGCTGAAAAATCCTGCTAATCCAAATACCAATAATCCATTAGGCCGTGTATTAAAGGTGGCACAAGAAAATAAAAACGTTGATGCGGAAACCTTGGAGTTGAAACTTGAAGAGGCTGTGTTGAAAGAGCGTCCAGCAATCGAAAGTGGCTTGGCGATTCTCAAAATCATCGCTGCTGTAGCGCCGCTATTGGGTTTGTTGGGTACCGTTACCGGTATGATTACTACCTTTCAGGCGATTACGATTTTTGGCGCCGGTGATCCTAAGAATATGGCGGGCGGTATCTCTGCCGCATTGATCACTACAGTTCAAGGTTTGTTGGTCGCGATTCCTATGGTCCTGATGCACACCCTTGTAAATGGTCGTGCTAAATCAGTGATCCACGTTTTGGATGAGCAGACAACAGGTATCATCGCTGAAAACGCCGAACGCAAGTAGGAGATAAACCATGCAGGCTTTAGTGGATGCTCTTGACGCCCTACAAGCCTTCTTGGATCAAGGTGGCTTTGTGATGTATCTCATCGCCGCCTTAACCCTTGTTATGTGGGTGCTCATATTTGAACGAGTGCTCTTTTTCAAAGGTAATCTGAGAGGGGAAATCCAAGGGCAGTTGAATATTTGGGAGTCTCGTAAAGAACGCAAGTCTTGGAATGCTCATCAAATTCGGACAGCGATGATCTCGCGTATGGACGAGAAGATAACTGCAAACCTGGATATGATTGCCGCGCTTGTGGCTATCTGCCCATTAATGGGCTTGCTCGGCACAGTAACCGGTATGATCGATGTGTTTGGTGTTCTGGCCAACACTGGTGGGGGCGATGCTAAGTCAATGGCTGGTGGTGTCTCCAAGGCAACTATTCCAACGATGGCGGGTATGGTTGCTGCGATCTCCGGCGTGTTCGCTAACACTTACCTGACTCGTGTGGCAGATAGTGAAAAAGCATTGTTTGCAGATCATCTGACAATGGATCACTGATATCAGTGATTTGTTGGTTGGGCGAAAATTTTAACCTGTATGAAAGAGATGTCTCATGAGCAGGAATAATCCAAAGCGTGAAGAAGAGGCTCAAGCCATTGACCTGACGCCCATGTTGGACGTTGTGTTCATTATGCTGATCTTCTTTATCGTTACTGCAACATTCATCAAAGAAACTGGCAAAGACGTTACTCGTCCAGATGCTAATACCGCAGACGATAAGCCGAACGCAAATATTCTGATTGCAATCGGCGCTGACAACGAAATATGGATGGACAAGAAGAAGATTGATACTCGCGTTCTGCGTCAAGCGATTGAACGCATGCGTGCAGATAATCCGAAAGGAGCCATTTCTATTCAGGCAGACAAAGATGCCGACATCAAGTTCGTGGTCGAGGTGGCTACCGCTGCACGAAAGGCCGGCGTAACCGACGTTAATGTTTCTACTGAGAAGAACTAGCAGCTATGAATCCTACTAAAGTAACCATAGCGGGAATCCTCGGGGTAGTAACCACGCTCGGACTCCTGTATTTGATGAATAGCTTGGTCAACACAGAGTTCGAAGCTCCTGAAGCAGGTAACTCTG
>NZ_JBRFPI010000007.1:17199-27256 GCF_053579595.1 Cellvibrio sp. | reverse complement strand
CAACTCATCAATCTCCACTAGCGTCTGCCCCAGTTTTCCCCCTTTTTGTGTATCGCCAAGACTAATCCTTAGCGACGCTTTTACTGCACCGGGAATTACCGGGAGCTTGGCAAGGTAGCGCCCGTTGTCCCGGCTTAACGCCAAAGGAACCCAATCAGCCGAGCCACTCAGCCGATATTCCATCTCCGGAGCTTCACTTTCACTGGCCACCTCACTGCTCATACTGAGCATGCTCAATTCGATTGCCAAATCGCTGCCGTTCAGAACCCGGCTGGGGACACCGTCGTTAAGGAACCGCAACTGTTCGGGAAACTCCTTCAGCAGGTAGGTTGTTTGCCCTTGCAATAGGCTGGTGTCCAACTCCAGACGCATCTTGGATGGACTTGTCACCCCCAGAAAGCGCGTCGGCTGATCCAACTCGAATAGGAGATTGCTACAGGTGCCCGCGCCAAGAGGGAGATTAAAGGTGCCACCACTGGTTTCCGAACTGGTATTTAACTGCCCATCGCAAAAGAGTCGATAAGACATGAGATCAAAAAAACTATTCTGCTGGGCATCGCGCTGGATGGTGTAGTTGCCACCAAACCAATAGGGCTCAGACATGCTCTGCACCTGTAATTCATTACTCCACCCATTGAAATAAAAGGCTGGTGCCATAAAGTAGGCGCCATCTGTAACGGTGATAGCCCGACCAGAACTGCGGTAGTTGGTCGCATCCGGGGTACTGAATACACCGCGCAGTTTGGTAAAGGACTGAGCATCCGTAAAGGCAAGGGAGCCCGTATTCATTAGTTGCAGATTCCACGCAAAAGGATCATCACTCAAGCGCTCCACCCCCATCGTCGGGTACCACTCACCTTTTTCCAGAGTGGAGACATTGGCATAGAGTTTTGCTGATATTGGCTCATTGTAGACAGTCGCACTAGTCCAATAGGTGCCAAAAGCGACGAAGTCAAAGGTCGAGCGCAGCTGGCTCAACCCTTGGGAGAACCTGACACCCCCCGCCAACTTATCCAGATCAGCATAGGTAAAATCAACGCCACCGGCAGTGCGCAAATCCAGATCAAGATACTGAGATGAACGAATGCCATCCCTGTAAAAGGCCGACAACAAATAATACTCACCCGTCACCCCAGGGCTTGTTTCTCTCAGTGAGAACAGCGCTGTCGCCGCGATCTGAACGCTCTCTGAGAGCTCCGATACACGCAAAATTCTTTTGCCGCTGCCACCCAAAAACAGCACGCTACCTTGGGGAACATCAGCCATCCGCCATTCGATCAACTGAGTCTTTGTATTCATGCCATCCAAGGGGATAGAGCTACCGTCCAACCCTGTCACTGAACCAATCGCTATTTCGTGGATTGCACTGGCTCGCTCCAGTTTGGTGGTGACACTATCCACCAGTTGAATATCTTCCCTGAACACCAGCGAATCCAGGCTGCAGCCTTCGCCATAGAAAGTGGCTGCCAGATGGTAAGTACCCGGCTTGAGATCGAGCCCGAAATTGGTTGGCGCATCGGTACAACTATTGAAATACTCCACACTGCCATAAGTGCCATCGTCATTGATCACATGCAACAGAAAGAGCGGCGCATCGAACTCCACATTAAGCCGGGCGGCTTTGGCAAATACCAGTGGCAGCCGTATATCGGTTTCGGAATAACGAACATTGGCAACCACTTCATGATGCAATGTCGCACTGTCGGCAAAGGGCAAGGTCTGGGTATCGACTGATAACTGCAGCTTCACCGTGGTTTGCTCACCCGCCGCCAACTCCTGTTCACCCGCTGGGTCAACCAACCCGCTGGCGCCCTGGGGAAATACCACCGGCGCGGTTGTCGCCACCTTGAGCGAGTTGCTGCTGATATTTTTCAACGTCAGTGGCAGATTTGCCGACCAGCTCGGCTGCCTAAGATCCACTGATCCCGCCGACAAGAGCGCTGGGCTCACCAATAATTTGGCGCTTGCAGCTTGCGCAAGATCCATCATCCCAGCGCCCTGTGTGAACACATCCTGCCCCAAATCATTGCTGGTATTGATCAACAGGGTTTTGAGTTCAGCCGGGGTCAGATTGGGGTACAGTTGCTTTAACAATGCAGCGCCACCCGCCACATGGGGAGTCGCCATACTGGTGCCACTCAAGCGCACGTAGCTACCGCCGGGTTTGGCCGAGTTGATCTCCACACCGGGCGCTACCAGCTCCGGTTTTACATAAGCCTTGCCAGAAATTGGCCCACGTGAGCTAAAACCGGCGATGGCGCCGTTGTTGTCGCTAGCGCCCACCGTCAACACCTGTTCAGCATTGCCCGGTGAACCTATGGTGGAATAGGAGCTGCCACTATTGCCCGCCGCAACCACTACCACTACCCCTGCAGCCATAGCGTTATTTGCGGCTTCCGAGATAGGCGAGTCGGGCGCGCCCGAACCACCCAAACTCATATTCACTATGTCGATCTGGTCGTCGGTCAGAGGGTCACCATCGGGATCAACCGCTTTTTCCAGCGCAGCCACAATACTGCTTTCCATGCCCCAACCCTGATCGCTCAACACCTTGTAGGCATAGAGAGTGGCATCGGGCGCCATACCAGTGAGCGTGCCCTTGGCTGCAATAATGCCCGCCACATGGGTGCCGTGACCATGTTTATCGATAGGATTGGTGGCGTCCTCCCCTTCAACAAAATTGTGACCACCCGCCACCTTGCAGCCGGTTCCGATACATCCGCCCAAATCGGGATGGGTGTAATCAATCCCCGTATCCAGTACCGCCACCGTCACCCCTTGGCCGGTTATCGCGCGCGTCTGGCTGTCGTTCATCGCCCAAAGCTGCGGGGCCTTGGTGACACCCACACTTTCAGCGAGAAAAGCTTTTATTTGGGCATCCGGATACACCGCAGCCACCTGCGGTAACCGGCGGATCCGCTCGATGCTGTTCGCTTCGGCAGTGATGCTCAGCGTATTGGTTAACTGCGTAAATTGGCCGTGCATCTGGCGCATCAGCTTCTGCTTGCGCAATTCTCCCAGTAGTTGGTTCTGGCTTTTTTGCACGCGTTGCAGCTGGCTTTGGGCGGACTTGCCCAGCAGTTGCTGCTGCGCACGCGACAATTTGCCCGTCGCACGCATTTGTTCGCGCTGCTGCTTAAGATAGGGCCTGACCGCCTGATCCTTTAGACGCACCAGCAACCGCTGCGGCTGGGTGTGGTCAAGAGTTTGGATTTGCAGTTGCCCGGCTGGATTACTGATACTCACCGCTCCGCCGGCCGGTAACGCAAATGACTGGGGCTCGCTGTTGCCAGATGGATTGCCGAGCTGATTGACTGGCTGATTGTGCTGCTGATGAATCTGGATAATCTGACGGGGGGGTTGATTCGACTGAGCCGGGTGCATCAGTGCGCAAAAGGCCAGCGCCACCGCACCAGCTGATAATGTCCGTGGGAACATAACATCTCCATGATTTTTTATGATTGGGTTTTTAGTGCGGTTGCCGAGCAAGCGTTTTACCATTTTGTCGCCAAATTGATCAACTTTTACTTGAATGACGACAAACAAGTGTAGCCGCTGAAAGTACATTTACAGGGATAAAAAAACGCCGTCATGACGACGGCGCTTAGCAAGAACATGTTCCGAATGGGTTGCATCTAGTTCAAGCGTTTTGGATCAAACACAATTTTTTCACCTAATAATTTACCGTGAATAATCACGCCGGGCATAAATTTACCGCTGAGAATATCCTGCGCTAGCGGGTTTTCAATCAACTGCTGGATCGCGCGTTTTAATGGGCGTGCACCATAGACAGGATCAAAACCGACACTTGCCAATTTATCCATCACTTCATCCTCCAACTCCAGAGCCAAGTCGCGTTCGGCCAAACGTTTTCTCAACAGTTCCAACTGGATATCGGCAATACCGCGAATTTGTTCGCGCCCGAGCGGATGGAATACCACCACTTCATCGATACGGTTGATAAATTCCGGGCGGAAATGGCCACCGACCACTTCCATCACCGCATCTTTCATGGCGTTATAGCGATTCTCATTGTTGAGCGAGTTGTTCATATCGTTATTGACGAAACTGTCAAAACTCACCGTATCGAAAGATTTATCTTCGGCCAACTCCTGAATGCGATCCGAACCTAAATTCGAGGTCATGACAATCACGGTATTGCGGAAATCCACAGTGCGGCCCTGGCCGTCGGTCAAGCGTCCATCGTCCAATACTTGCAACAAAATATTGAATACATCGGGATGCGCTTTTTCAATTTCATCGAGCAAAATCACCGAGTAGGGTTTGCGGCGCACCGTCTCGGTGAGGTAGCCGCCCTCTTCATAACCCACATAACCCGGTGGTGCGCCGATCAAACGGGCGACCGAATGTTTTTCCATAAACTCCGACATATCGATACGCACCATGGAATCGGCGGTATCAAATAAAAATTCGGCAAGCGATTTACACAATTCGGTTTTACCCACACCGGTTGGCCCTAAAAATAAAAATGAACCATTGGGACGGTTGGCATCGGACAAGCCCGCGCGCGAACGGCGCACCGCATTGGCAACAGCGACTACCGCCTCGTGTTGGCCAATTACACGTTTATGCAGCGACTCTTCCATACGCAATAATTTTTCGCGCTCGCCCTCCAACATTTTTGAGACGGGAATGCCAGTCCACTTTGAAACCACTTCGGCAATTTCTTCCTCTGTCACCTTGTTGCGCAGCAGTTTCATCTCCATCATTTCCGCTTGGCCAGCCATATCCAATTGTTTTTCCAGCTGCGGAATAATCCCATATTGAAGTTCTGACATGCGCGCCAGATCGCCTTTGCGGCGTTTCTCTTCCATTTCAAAACGCGCCTGCTCTAATTGGCTTTTAATTTCTTGTGATCCTTGCAGCGCCGCTTTTTCAGCGCGCCAGATTTCTTCCAAATCATTCAGTTCACGCTCGAACTTATCAATATCCTGATCGAGTTTGGCAAGGCGTTTTTTGCTTGCTTCATCTTCATCTTTTTTTACCGCTTCGCGTTCAATTTTGAACTGGATTAAACGGCGTTCCAGACGATCCATTTCCTCCGGCTTGGAATCAATTTCCATGCGGATACGGCTGGCGGCTTCGTCGATCAAATCAATCGCTTTATCGGGCAATTGCCGGTCCGTGATATAGCGCTGGGATAATTTTGCGGCGGCAATAATCGCCGAGTCGGTAATATCCACGCCGTGGTGAACTTCATAGCGCTCTTTCAAACCGCGCAAAATGGCGATGGTGTCGGACTCATTGGGTTCGTCGACCAATACTTTTTGGAAGCGGCGCTCCAGCGCCGCATCCTTCTCAATATATTTGCGATATTCATCGAGCGTGGTCGCACCCACGCAATGCAATTCACCGCGCGACAGCGCCGGTTTAAGCATATTGCCTGCATCCATTGCACCTTCGCCTTTACCAGCGCCGACCATAGTATGCAGCTCGTCGATAAATAAAATAATGCGGCCTTCTTGTTTGCTTAATTCGTTAATAACGGATTTCAACCGCTCTTCAAATTCGCCGCGAAATTTTGCCCCGGCGAGCAGCCCACCTAGATCGAGCGACAGCAGCCGTTTATCTTTTAAACCTTCGGGCACTTCACCGTTGACAATGCGCTGCGCAAGCCCTTCCACAATCGCGGTTTTACCCACACCTGGCTCACCAATCAAGACGGGATTATTTTTGCTGCGGCGCTGCAACACTTGGATAGTGCGGCGAATTTCGTCATCGCGGCCAATCACCGGATCGAGTTTGCCCGCTTCCGCGCGCGCGGTTAAGTCGACAGTATATTTTTCCAGTGCCTGGCGGTTGCCTTCGGAATCGGCGTCATCCACATTTTCGCCGCCGCGCACTTTTTGGATACCTTGCAGCAGACGCTGGGCATTGCCAAATTTTTTCAATATATCCGGCACTGCGCCCTGCATTTCGGTCATCAATACCACCAGCACTGAATCGCTGGAGACAAATTTGTCGCCGGTTTTTTGCGCATGGCGATCAGCCAGATTCAACAGGCGCACCATGTCGGGCGACATAGTGACTTCGCCGGTAGGATTTTTAATTTGCGGTAAACCTTCCACGTATTCATTGAGCGCAGTGCGCAACCCGGCGACATCAAACCCCGCCTGGCTCAGTAGCAGGCGCACACTGGCCGCGCCTTTTTGGTCGATCATCGCGAGCAATAAATGGGACGGATCCAGTTGGCTGTGATCTTGCCCCAACGCGATGGATTGGGCGTCGGACAGCGCAACTTGCAATTGATTGGTTAAACGGTCGATACGCATGGATTACCTCAAGCGATGTGTTACTCGGTTGAAGCAGAGGTGGGGCGTGAGGGAGACGATTTCAAGCAGGCCAGGAACCTGCTTGTCATCTTTGCCGGGAATAAATAGCGCTCTTTGCGCTAGATCAATTTTGCGGGCTATTCGGAACAACTGGTGTACGCGCTGTTTCGCGCACATCAAAAAACTTGATCGACATAGGGTAGTTTTTAATAACGCCCTTGTTGGCATCCATCGCGCCCATGATGGTGAACACAATCGAGCACACAAACAGTATTGCTATCAGGAAAAAGCCAACCACAATAAAGCACAGGATCACGCTCACCAAAAAGTAAATCAGCGAGCTAAACACCCAGTTCATCACCACCTTGCCCTGCTCATCAACATAAGCATCTTCTTTTTTGGATTGCCACATAATCAGCGGGACGATAAGCCCCAAAAACGGGAACAACCAGGAGCAGAATTGGGTGAGATGCAACACCATCGCATAATCATAATTATTGGTTTGCATTATGGTGTGCGGCTGTGCGGCTGGTGCAGCCTGCTGTGGCTGGGCGCCGAGGATGCGCTCCTTGGCCTGCTGGTACTCCTCTTCACTGATCAGGCCTTTTTGTTTCAGGTCGTTCAGCTTTTCAATTTGGTCGAGATCCATAATGATTCCTTGTGAGTGTTGATAAAAAGTACGGCGCAACTGATTGGATGTAAATAATGCCTGTTTAGATGCAGGCAGCACAAAAAATTATTCCAGCCAGATCAAGCTCGCCATACGCCCGGTCACTTTATCGCGGCGAAAGGAGTAAAAACGGGTTTCATCAGCATAGGTGCAATCATTGCCACCGTATATTGCAGTCACCCCCAAGGCATGCAATTCAGCGCGGGCGAGCGCATAAATATCGGCATAAAAATGCAATGGGCGCTGTGCAGAGATAAACGCGCTTGCAATCTCGTCGGCATGTCGCTGACTACGCGCTGCTTTAAAAAAGGCTTCGAGCACATCCACCCCCACCTCAAAGTGAGGCTGTGAAATCGCGGGGCCGAGGTAGGCAAGAATATCGTCCGGTTTGGCGGTGAATTTTTGCAGGCCGCGCGCGCATATCCCTTTTGCCAAACTGCGCCAGCCGCAATGTAATGCGGCAACCTGGGTGCCCTGTTTATCGCATAACAAAATCGGTAGGCAATCAGCTGTCATTACCAAACAGGCATGTCCTTTTTGATTGCTGTAACTGCCGTCGGCGGTGCGCACCACTCCATCGATTTTGGCATTCACGACTTTTACACCGTGGATCTGTTCGAGCCACTGCGGTGTGTTTTCCAATTCCAACTGCCCGGAGAGTTGCGTGCGATTAGCAGCAACATGCTCCGGATTATCGCCTACATGCAGCCCCAGATTGTTACTCGCATAGGGCGGCAAGCTGACACCACCCGCACGGGTGGTGATATGGCTACGCACATTGGCGGGGGCGGGCCAGTCAGGCGTGATGCCGTTCATATCAGTCATCAACAAGGGTGAACCCGGTATTGAGTGCATCGAGCAGGTTTTTAAAATCCTCCGGCAAGGGTGCAGTCCACTCGGTGTATTCGCCGGTACCAGGATGTTCCAAGCCCAATTTAAAGGCATGCAGAGCCTGGCGCGGGAAGCTTTTGAGGGTATCGATCAAATGCTGGTTGGCGCCTTTGGGGATTTTGAAACGGCTGCCGTAGGTTGGATCACCCACCAACGGATGACCGATGTGTGCCATATGCACACGAATTTGGTGGGTACGGCCAGTCTCCAGTTTCACGCGGATATGGGTATGGCTCGGGTAGCGTTTGGCCACACGGTAGTGAGTCACGGCGCGCTTGCCGCCCGCTTTGAGCACCGCCATGAGTTTGCGCTGCATAGGATGTCGCCCCATTGGGGCATCCACGGTGCCACCGCCCGTCATAGCGCCTATGGCAACAGCTTCGTATTCGCGGCTAACCGTGCGGTCGGCCAGCTGTTCAACCAGATCGGTATGAGCTTCCAGGGTTTTGGCGATCACCATCAGCCCAGTCGTCTCTTTATCCAGGCGATGCACAATCCCCGCGCGCGGCAAATTCACCAAGCCGGGAATATGGTTGATCAACGCATTCACCAGCGTACCTGTGTAGTTGCCGGCGGCCGGATGAACAACCAGCCCGGCTTGCTTGTTGATGATGATCAAGTCGTCATCTTCGTGGATGATATCCAGCGTAATCTCTTCCGGCTGCCACTCACCCTGAGCCTCCAATTCTGCCTTGAGCTCCAGCACTTCACCGCCGATCAACTTGTCTTTTGGCTTGGCAGTGCGGCCGTCTACTTTGAGCTGGCCATCTTTAATCCAGCTCGACAAACGCGAGCGGGAGAAGTCAGGGAACAACTCGGAGGCGATCTGGTCGAAGCGCATGCCGCTCATCTGGATGGGCACTTGCGCGCTCAGGTCAAAAACATCTTTCATTAAAAAACCTCTAGTGATTGCTTCTGGCGGTAAATGTTTTGCCAAAAACCGGAAATTGGGCGCTTTTACGGCTGCCAGATTGGTATCCGCCAAGCTCTGTGTTTAAATACCCTGCCCCGCAAACGGGGTCTATTTTATCGAGATAAGAGTCTATAACCCTATGCGAGTCCTGCCCTGTTTGATGCTCAGCACCCTTGTGCTGCTGACTGCCTGCTCCAGCAAAGAGCCCGAATACACCACCGAAGCGGACCTCTACCACGCCGCCGAAGAGCAACTTGAGCGCAGCCAGTGGGAATCGGCGATCAAAAACCTCAACTCGCTCGAAGAAAACTTCCCCTTTGGCACCTATGCTGACCAGGCGCAATTGGAACTTATCTACGCTCACTACAGCTCGGGCGAAGCTGATGCGGCTATTGCCACCGCCAACCGTTTTATCCGCCTGCACCCCCAGCACCGCAATGTGGACTATGCCTACTACATGCTGGGGATGGCGTCCTTTACCAAAGACCAAGGTATGTTTGAGCGCGTGATGCCGGTGGACACCTCCAAACGCGATCCGGGTGCAGCGCGTGAATCGCTGGCGAATTTTACCCAATTGCTCAACCGTTTTCCCGACAGCAACTATGCTGCCGATGCCAAAAAGCGCATGCTGCACCTGCGCAACCATCTGGCGCGCTACGAAATCCATGTGGCAAATTACTATTTTAAACGCGGTGCCTATGTTGCTGCGGTGGGCCGTGGTCGCTACGTGATTGAAAACTTTCCACGGGCTCCTGCAACACCCGATGCACTGGCCGTTATGGTACAGGGTTATCACCTGTTAAAGATGCCCGAGCAATCCAATGAGATGCTGGAAATCCTGAAACTTAACTATGCCGATTATCCGGCACTGAACAAAAATGGCGAGTTTGACTACGACTATATGTATAACAACGGCAAATCGCCCTGGTTGGCCTACCTGACGCTGGGCTTGTTCAGTAAAAATGAAATCACCGGTTTTGATACCCGTGAAATCTACGACCCGCAATACAAAGTCGCTACCGATGTGGCGCGCGTCGATTGATCAACCTGGTGCAACATCCATAAAGGCCGCCTCTGCGGCCTTTATTTTTTTCTGGATCAATCGCCCATCTTCCAACCCGACGTGATTGGATAGCGGCGATCCCGACCAAATCCGCGCTGTGTAATACGAATCCCTATCGGCGCCTGACGACGTTTATATTCATTCACATCCACCAGCCGCACTACTCGCTCAACCTGTTCGCGCGCAAACCCTTCGGCGATAATCGCTTCAGCGCTGTAATCCTGTTC
>NZ_JBRFPI010000007.1:0-17189 GCF_053579595.1 Cellvibrio sp. | reverse complement strand
GTTCTACATACAACTCAAGGATGCGGTCGAGGATGTCGTAGGGTGGCAGACTGCCTCCATCCTTCTGATCCGGTGCCAGTTCGGCCGATGGTGGACGGGTAATCACGGTTTCAGGAATCACTTCACCGAGGGTATTACGGTAGCGCGACAGGGCAAACACCAGGGTTTTGGGCACATCTTTGAGCGCATCAAAACCGCCGGCCATATCGCCGTAGAGTGTGGAGTAACCTACCGCCATTTCACTTTTGTTGCCGGTAGTCAGCACCAGATAGCCTTTTTTGTTGGAGATCGCCATCAGCAATACCCCGCGGCAGCGCGCCTGCAGGTTTTCTTCGGTGGTATCGCGCTTTGTGCCAGCGAATTCATCGCTGAGGGCAGACATAAAGGCTTCGTACATGGGCTCAATACTGATAGAACTGTAGCGCACACCCAAGCGCGCCGCTTCGTCGGCCGCATCGTTTTTACTTAAATCGGAGGTATAGCGAAAAGGCATCATCACCGCTTCGACGCGCTCGGCACCCAGTGCATCCACGGCCATAGCAAGTGTCAGGGCGGAATCAATCCCGCCGGACAACCCCAGCACCACGCCCTTGAAGCGGTTTTTGTTGACGTAATCGCGCATGCCCAGCACCAGCGACTGATACACCGCCGCGATGTTGTCGGGAATAGTTTCCAAGAGCTGCGATGGCACACTGACTTGTTGTTGATCCCACATCAAAGCTACAGAATATTGCCCCTCAACAAACGAAGGCGCGCGGAATCGGGTCGCTCCTTGGGCATCAATCACCACCGAACCGCCATCAAACACCAGTTCGTCCTGCCCGCCCACCAGATTGGTGTAGACGACCGGCATTTGCCCTTCGCGCGCGCGCTGGGCAATCACCGCTTCGCGCTCCTGCTGCTTGCCCTGGTGATAAGGTGAGGCGTTGAGATTGAGCATTAATTTGGCACCTGCGGCAGAGGCCTGAGCCATAGGTTCCGGAAACCAAATATCCTCGCAGACACTTAAAGCCGTAGGGATACCCTTGAAATCGAATACACAGGGGCTACTGCCAGCTGCGAAATAGCGTTTCTCATCAAACACCTGATAATTGGGCAAGCACTGTTTGGCATATTCAGCAACCAACCTCCCGTCGGCAATGACCCCCGCCATGTTATACAAGCGCCCATCGCGCGTGCGGGGATAGCCAATCACTAGCGCAACTGGCAAGTCTGCGGCAATCAACTCCTGCAGCGCCCGCTCGATGCGCACAGCCAAACTCGGGCGCAGCAATAAGTCTTCCGGCGGGTAGCCCGTCAGCGTCAGCTCCGGGAATACAAGCGCATCCACCTGCCCCTGCGCCAACGCCGTCCGTGCAACCGCAAGTACCTTGGCAGTATTGCCGGGAATATCCCCTACGAGGGTATTAATTTGGGCGAGAATCAACTGTAACTGCGGCATAAAATTCAAGGGATAAGAGAGTGGAAACAGCATCGCTGAAAATAAGTCTGGATTCGCATAGAGGAAAGCAGCACAAGCGGTGGGAAACTGGCAAAATTAGCCCACACAATTAGCCTATGCACAACCAAACACCTAAAAAGGATTATAGGCTCCAGGCGACTCAAACACAGGCGCGCATTGTCCGCGAAATAACCTTTTAAAGCCAAGCGGATTTTGCCCGGTTATCCCAAAAGGACCCAGCAGAAGATCATGACCTCCAATTTGCTCAACCACCCACACAGTTATAATCCCTACGATTTACTGCGCATCTACACTTACTACCGCACGCTGCTCGGCAGCGTATTGCTGTTGATGTTCCAACTAGAGTTCGCGCCTAAAATCCTGGGCAATGACAATCCGAATCTGTTTTTGTATACCTCGGTTGTCTACACTGCTATCAACTTTATGACCCTGATCGTTATGTGGCGATTAAAGTATTCACCATCGCAGCACAAACTATTTGGCTCGCTGTTAATCGATGTAATTGCAATTGGCCTGTTGATGCACACCAGTGGTGGGGCAGTCAGCGGATTGGGGTATCTGCTGCTGATAGCGATTGCCGCCGGTGGAATTATGCTGCGCGAGCGGGTTTCATTTTTTCTTGCGGCTATCACCACTATTGTTGTTATCGGAGAAGGCGCATTTCGCTTTTTGATTCTCACTCAAGACAATAAGTCACTCTTCGCATCAGGCACGCTCAGTGCCCTCGCATTTCTCACTGCACTTTTGTTTCAATATCTCACAAAAAAAATACGTCTTTCTTATGCGGAAGCGGAGACCCAGGCAGCACAAGCAGCGCATCTGCAAAAACTTGCTCAGCTTATTGTGGAACGGATGCGCACCGGAATATTAGTGCTCAATAAAAACCTGGAGATAGAACTGTACAATCAGGCAGCACTGAAATTGCTCGGTGCCACGAATGACCCCACTGAAAAATTACGTCTGGACCGATTTCCCGATCTGTATAAAAAACATCAATCCTGGCAGCGCAATGCAAACGATCATTCGCCCTATCTAAAAATTGACGGTGACACAATTACAGAGGCTAAAGTCAACTTCGCTCACCTGGAGCCGGGCAATACATCAAACGTATTAATTTTTCTGGAAGATGTGCGCTCATTAAACCAACAAGCACAGCAATTAAAACTGGCGTCACTGGGACGCTTAACAGCGAGTATCGCCCATGAGATTCGCAACCCCCTCGGCGCCATCAGCCACGCCAGCCAACTACTAGGTGAATCCGATGCGCTGCCGGCCAGCGATCATCGACTACTGGATATTATTAACAATCACAGCAAACGCGTTAATCAAATCATTGAAAATATTTTGCAGTTATCGCGGCGACGCGGCGCCAAGCCAGCACAAATTAATTTACAGCAATGGATTCCTGCATTTGTGGCCGACTACAAAGCCAGCAAAAGCAACGGCTATCAATTGAACATTCAAGTGAAAGAAAAAAATATCGGGGATTTGCACAGTGAATTTGACTATGACGATGCAAGCTCAATCACTCATCTGGATGCCAAATTTGATACCAGCCAATTACAGCAAGTACTCACCAATCTGTTCGAAAATGGCATACGCTATGGCATCAGCCAAACAGGACGCCCCGATTTACGCATCGAGATTGGCTTGGACACCAATCAACAACAACCTTACATTCGCGTGATCGATTACGGCGCAGGTATTAGCGACGACAATAGCAAACACTTATTTGAACCCTTCTTCACCACCGAAAATACCGGTTCAGGATTGGGGTTATACATTTGCAAAGAGTTGTGTGAAGCCAATCAGGCGATTATTTCCTACAAACGCACTGACAAGGGCGAGAGCTGTTTTCATCTACAACTAGCGCACCCAGAAAAATCATCTTAGTAAAAAGTTCACGAAATTCAGGAACAACTATGACCCAAAAGCGCGCTTTAATTATTGATGATGAACCCGATATCCGCGAATTGCTGGAAATTACGTTGGGTCGCATGCACATTCATACCGATTCAGCGGATTCAGTTGCTGGCGCAAAGCAGTTATTGATGCGCAACCACTATGATTTATGTTTAACCGATATGCGTCTGCCTGATGGCAAAGGTTTGGAGCTGGTGGAATTAATTCAACAGCAATACCCGCATTTGCCCGTCGCCGTAATCACAGCTCACGGCAGTATCGATACCGCCATTGAGTCCATGAAGGCAGGTGCATTCGATTTTATTTCCAAACCGGTAGATTTGCCGACGCTGCGCCGGTTGGTCAACACTGCCATTGAATCCAGCCAGCTCACGCCGCAACCGCTGGCAAAAGTCACACCCATCATCGGTGAGTCAAAAGCTATCCAGGATTTGATTCGCAGCATTGAAAAACTCGCGCGCTCACAAGCTCCCGTTTATATCAGCGGCGAATCAGGATCCGGAAAAGAGTTGGTTGCACACTCCATTCACGATTTGGGACCCCGTGCTAACAAACCGTTTATCGCCGTTAACTGCGGCGCGATTCCACGTGAGTTAATGGAAAGTGAATTTTTTGGGCACAAAAAGGGAAGTTTTACTGGCGCACACCAAGACAAGATCGGTTTGTCCCAGGCAGCAGAAGGCGGTACCTTATTTTTTGATGAGGTCGCTGATTTACCCTTGGATATGCAAGTGAAATTGCTCCGCGCCATTCAGGAAAAATTTGTCCGCCCGGTGGGCGCCGCCGATGAAATCGCCACCGATGTGCGCATCCTCTGCGCAACACATAAAAATCTGGAAGTAGAAGTGCAAGAGGGTCGCTTCCGCCAAGACTTATTTTATCGCCTGAATGTAATTCAACTTGCCGTCGCCCCACTGCGCGAAAGGCGTGAGGATATAGCCCTGCTGACACAACATCTGCTGCACAAACTCGCTACGGATATTGGTCATGCTGCACCTACACTTTCAGCAGATGCGCAGCGCCTGCTGGAAAGCTATCACTTTCCCGGCAACGTACGCGAACTGGAAAATATTCTGGAGCGAGCCTTCACGCTCTGCGACAGCAATCTAATCGACGCCCAGGATTTACAACTGCGAGGACACGATCAGCCGCTCGACAATAACATCGACAAAACCTATTCAACAACCAAGCCATCGACACGCACTAATAACGGCTCAGTAGATTACCCGGCACGCTGCGCAGAATATTCGTCACTGGATGAATACTTACAAGATGTTGAAAAAGAAATTCTTTGCCATGCACTGGAACATGCCAAATGGAATAAAACCTTGGCAGCAAAACATTTGGGAATTAGCTTTAGGTCGCTGCGTTATAGATTACAGAAATTGGGATTGGATGATGAGTAAACGTTAAAAATCGCAGATAAAAAAATAGCCTCACAATGAGGCTATTTTTCAAAACAAAGGGCTACCAACACGCATCTGGCAATTGCACACCCGTATGTCGTAGCCTCATCTCATTACAACCATCCCTTAAATCTTTCGTCTGCGGCGCCTTAATAGCGGTAGCCAACAGCTCAAAAGAGGTGGCAGCGACACCGCCAGCAACCGGTGCAATAGTAATGCGATAGTAACCCGCACCACGTGACACAATGTTATTAGCATCAGTTAAATCAGCATACACCGGACAGTTAGCGGCATTATCAAACCTGGCAAAGGAAGAATAACAGCGCTGCAGGCGCTGGGAAATATCCATGAGTTCCACCTTTGCCTCGGCGCGGTTGCTTTTACGCACCGACTCCATGTAGGAGGGGTAGGCAATCGCCGCGATAATGCCGACAACTGCAACAACGATCATTAACTCAATTAAAGTAAAACCATTTGTTCGTTTCATTGTTTTTCCCACACCTATTGTACTTGACGCCAGGATTGACGCCCTTCTGTACCTGCGTCATATTCCGCTTCAATATTGAGTAAAGTAGCATCAGTGCCGCTTCCTATAATTGCACCTTTACCAGCCTCTCCCAATTGCCCAAAACCAACATCACCCAAGACTAAAAATTCATTTAATACACTATTAATAGGTGGCGGATTACCATTGGATCTATCACCCACTGCCTTCACTGCCATCAGCCAGCTGCGACCGCCATATTCACACGCCAATCCAGAAGGAATTAAGGTTGGGAAAATCAACCAATCCTGCAACAACAATGATTTAGTCGTCACTCGCTCGCCCGGTGTATCACCAAAATCCAAATACCATCCATTATTAATAGCCCAGTCAGGTGACTGTGCAGGCACAGCAACATCTTGCTTCACCTTGCGGCTATTAGGTATGTAGGTCGTATCCAATTCTTTCTTGAATAAACTGGTGCGAGCAACCGTTCTGCCCACATCGGCTATCGCATAAAAGCTGTGTACAGGAGTCGCCGCCGCGGTGTTATCGCCTGTATCGAAGTATTTGCCTGTGCCGAAATACACCATCACATTGTCATTCTTGAGCGCATTTAACCCCAGTGTTGGCGCCGCAGAAATAGGCTGAGCATTGCCACCCGCACCATTTTTATCTGTCGCAGCAAACAACAAGTAATCTTTTTTCCAATCACTGGCGCTGGTGCCAAACAAGTTAAAGCGCCACAAATTACCACTAAGATCTCCGGCGTAGGCTACCTCAACCTGACCAATAACATTTGGCAACAGCGCTGGAGCAGACAGACCTGTGCCAACACCCGCATCCAGTATCTTGGTGTAACTGGGATTCTTGGGAGCCTCTATATCAACCACAAATAAACTTGAGGTGCTGCCACTGCTGCTACCATTGCCAAATACCACCGCCCAGCGATCATTTTTCATGGGAACAATTAATGGTTTACCCATAACATAACCTAGCTTCGGGTAATCCACAGCACTGAGCTCCCAAAGCACTTTAGGTGTGGGGTCTGTAACATCCAACGCGTATACACCGCGCCCACCAGCACCCAAGGTTCCCACGATGATGGTGCGCCAGCTGCCATTAATGAACACATCGCCCACGGTGATGGGGCCATCCACAATGAACTGATGCGGATTTGTCTTGGATCCATAATCAGCCTGGGCTGTCAATGCTAACTTTGGAAAGGCAATGCCGGGGATATAGGCGAAAAGCTCCACAAACGTTTTAGTTTTAGCTTTATCTGCAGGCGTCTCAAAGGCATGCACAGCACCATCATTCGACCCAACAAAAACGCGCGGTTTTTTTGCTTTTTTCAGTTTAACGAAGTCACTGTAACTGCTTCCACCAACGGGCAAACGGTTGTAACGAAAGTCCTGAGCGCCTACATAAGCCGGGCTTGAATTGACAATATCCCCTAATATTACTCTTTTGGTCCCAGTACCACGCTTACGTAATTTATCAAGGTCTGTCTCGTAGGTCGCATTTCCCAACAGCCAATCCGCACGTTTTTCTGCTTGCGTGTAGCCCGTATCACCCGTTAATACCAGCAGATCTTTCTGTGGTTTGGTTAATGAAGCCCAATTAAATGTACCCAAATTGCCGGCATCATTGATGGTATAGACGGTTCTACCGCTGCCGCTTTTGGGCATACTGTTAGCATCTTCCGTAGTACCCACTGGTGCCGCAGGCAGGTTACCCTCCTCATCAAACTCAAATACATTTAACTCACCAGTCCAGTTCTCGCTATTAAATTGCGCCTGGAATACATAAGAACCTTCTGATAAGCGAGTCGAGTTTGTTGCTACCGCAGATGCAGAACCTGTAGCTTTAGCAACATCCCTAAAGGCATCCTCTAATGATTTTTCAAGCTGACGTGGGTCAGTAGCATAATAGTAACTTTCTGGCTTGGCAGTTTTTATAGCTGCAAGCAAATCAGCATCTGTATAGCCTGCACCTTTTGCTTCTTTTACTGCAGCAACGAATGCATCGCTATACCCACCCCACTTTGCGGCGTAATAGAGTGGCGATTCCAGCAGCGAGCCACCATCACTACCGACATCATATGTTTTCAAGTTTTCCGCATTGCCACTGGTGCAGTTGGAACATTCATAGGCGCTGTAACTATTGATACCGCTGTGCACATGAAAGCCATCATTAGTAGTGCCACTAATCACATAACCAAAACCCATCACATTGGGCGTAGACTGGGCAACCACATCAGTGGTCACACTCACTTTTGATGCCGTTACTGCGTATTTAATAACACCCCACATATCCTGATCGTAGTCTCCACCCTGCTCACTGTCCTCCCAGTTCACATACAAGGTACCGCTAGTCTTATCGGTAGACTGCGAAAGAATTTTAAAATCAACAATGGCGCAATTAGACTCTGGCGAGATGGATTTATTGCGGCAGGCGGGCAGGATGGTTACCTTTTTACCTGAACCATTAGGCACATCAATAGTGATTTTAGGAAGCGCGGGCGACAGCGCAACCCCGTAAGTTCTTACACTCTGTGTACCTTTTACTGCAGTGGGAATAAGGTCATTAGTTCTGGCGTAGTGGGCCAAACCAGCAATTTGATAACTACCCTGAAGCCTTGGTGCATCCGGGCAGGTTCCTCTTACCGCCGACAAGCTGGTAATGGGCTTTTTGGTGCACAACTCATCGGCGTTGGTGCCATTGCTACCTATAAAAAAATTGCCCGTTAAATTTTCATGGCTGGCATCGGCAATTTTGTTTGTCCAATCATTTACCGTAACGCCAATATCTGCTGCAGCTCCCAAGTTATCTCCATCATAAGATGTTGTGGATGCATTGAACTGCAATACGTTTAAGGGGGCGCAGAAATTTGCAGATGTTACAGGTGCAGGCGTCCAGGACGCTTCTGTCAGCCCGGCGATACGGGATGCGTCATTTTTGGCAGTATTGGTTTCAATATAATCTGCGTTAGCACTCTTCCCCGCCAAGTATCTCAGGGACTCCAGAAATATTTCCGCTTGGGGGTTACCCCAGTTAGTACAGTCACCGTTGGAGAAAGAGCCTAAACCCCAGCTGCAGTTATCGCTACCTGTTGCACCAAAATAGGTGCCGTCTGAATAACGATATCCATATGGACGCAATGAATTCAGGGTTTTGATAGCACCATCAGCATTGGTAAACGTACCATTGGTAGTCGCATTGATTTCAGCACTCATATTGCCGATGGCTTTTCTCAAAATGCCACCTGACTTATTTTTACTGTAAGAGCCGGTTAACAGACCGAAGTTAATCTTGGCAACTGAAGATCCATCGCGAATCTCACCGTATTTTTGTAACAGGCCTTGCGGTTTTTTATTCCCGCTAGGGTAAAGGTAGCAATTTGTTTCTTCCAAGCCTGACTTGCACACTTCAACGCGCGCATAAAATTCTCCGCTCGCTGAACCGGAGCCCAACTTATTGCCATTAACCGGGGTATCCGTATAGGAAAAAACACCGGTAACCGAAGAATTATTGCCATTGGCTGCTGATACCTCGCTATTCCACCGACATTGCCAGCGCTCATTACTTGCCCAAAACGTATAATTCCCTTTTGCAACTCTCAACAGAGGAGCATTGGTGACGTTTTGTGAAAGCGCAGATCCACCCGGCGTAGTATTACAAATAGTAATACCTGTCTCTTTGACGCCAGTTAAGCCAACAGGAACTGTAGCTGTATCACTAAACGGCGTTAATTTGCCTAAATCAGTGCCATTGTAAAATTTGGCAAACGAATGCGCATCATGAGGTAAAAATGCACGCTCAAGAACCGTCACTGTGGCGCTGTCGGTAGAGCGCAAACCGCCGTACAGAATTTTACGAATGGAATCGACACGGGTCATGCTCGACCAGTTTAAAAAATTGCCGCTCCACTCGCTGCTGCCACCGGTATAATTACAGTACCCGTTATTATCCACTAAACGGCTGGGTACGAACCTGTTGCTAGTAGTGTTGTAGGTGTAGCACTTTTCACTATCAAAATAACCGTAGTAGTCGTAGCTATTTTTGTAGGTGGTATCCTCGCCACCGCCATCAAGATCAGAATAATCATCATATATTTTGTAATATAGTTGATGATCTTTTGACATATTGAGCATCATAATCGGCACAACAGGGTTCGACAAAAACAGTGGGTCCTGCGATGGCGCCGCATGAGCTGAATGCGCAATCGCTATACTCAAAACTCCCACCAACAAACTAATATTGATTTTGCGCAACGGGAGATACCCGGCAATATCGCAACATTTGGCAACATAGTGTTGAATTGACATAGCTTAATCTCCGTTACTTAAAACGACGTTTGTAGGCTGACTGTAAGACCACTCTGGTATCTTGACTTAACCCAACTCCTTTTGCGGTCACGCGATAAGGAACGGCATCTCCTGTAGTCATCATGCCAGCAACATCGATTGCACTACCCTCTGCTGCTGCACTTGCCCCCATATCTACTTGCAATTCTTCTATTAGATAACTCGGTTTACTCGCAACCTCTTCAATTGCCAATAGGGATTCTTTGGCAGAAAGCTTCCAGGCCGCATCGGCCATGTAGAGCACTGAATTTTGCGGATTAATACTTAAATCCTGACAAAGTCCTGACTCCTGGACACACTCAAAAGGGTCCAACGTTTTATTGTTCGGCCCCACTATACTCTCACCTTCACGTAACGCTGACTCTGTTGCCTGGAAAGCAATATTGCGGTCACGCATATTGCCCGCCATATTTTCTTGCAATCCTGTTCCGCGGATAGCGGACAAACTAACTATGGTAATTAACAACACCATAACCAACCCAACAATCAAGACCACCCCCGCCTGCTTAACCGGCATAGGAGAATAGTTGTGATAAAACCGTTTGCTTCTCATCATTGACGCCCTTATTGAATGCGACTGCGAATACCGACAGTAGTGCTGAACACTTGCCGAAGGTAACGATCACTCGCGCCGTTGATATTGGGTGGATTCACAATGGCCCCAGCAAAGGTGTAGGGCTGGGTTGCATCGACCACATTATTTTCAATACTCCGTACTACTAATTCGACCCGAATTGAAGTGACCAGCGCCCACTCAGCAGCTGCAAGCACCTCTGCCAACCGATACACCTCTGGGTTGGCGGATGTGGCGTAGGTAATTCGCATGTGCTCAACCCCCTCTAACAATTCCAATGCTGTATCGTCATTAGTTTTCTGCCAAAGACTTGGCGTACCGGTAGGTCCTTCCGCCAGAAAATACACCACCGAATTCATTGCCGACACTTCGCCTGTATTAAAATTTTGGGTGGGAGTAATGCCGCCACCCCAGTTGTCGTTGTGCCTGAGGTGAAAGACATTTGCGCCCACAGCCAAGGGGATTTCTGCAAGACGAAACACGCGCGCTTTAAAGCAATCGCTCACCACCACCGCAGAGCCCAAGCACATACCAGCAATGCAACCCTGTCCATTTACTGGCTCGGGACTGTAGGCATATATCCCACTGGAATCATTCGGGTTAGATACGGGCAGCCCAACTTCATTCGCTGTGCGCAACACCAGCACATTGGCGGTTTTACCCACTAACGGCTTTAACCCTGCACCTAAATCACTAACACCACCGGGAAGTGATTCCACGCTGGTATAGCCCCGCACGCCCTCAGCAAAATTTCCGTGCAAGTCTTCAATCACCAAAGCGCCATTTTGCAGCCCTGCTCCTGGCACGCCTGCTTGCGGACGATAACAGCCATAATACGCAGCCATGCGGATATCACGCGCTAAAAAATCTACAGCCAATCGCCCGGTTTCCTGAATGCGCGACATGGCTTGCTGAGTACTGAATACCGTTTTGCTTGATAAAAAAACTTGCACCACTCCGGTCATTAGTACCAACCCAAGAGCAATAGCAATCATTAATTCAACCAGAGATAAACCTGCCTGCCGCAAACGCATAAAAGTAATCCTCAAAACCGAGCACTGTAGGTAAATGTAGTTTTGTTTTCTGCCACATTTCCTGTGCTATTTAGTTCATCCCACTCGATAGTTAACTGGCATACTCGGGTTGCCGCATCACAAGCAATACCGCCGCTGCCGTTTGGCAGCTCGGCAGAAATATTGCGCCTCCACGCATGCAAATCAGCAGCTGCAAGGGGTGTCAATACAGGAGCAGCATCCTCAGGTACATGAAGCAGTGCCGAGTTGTAAGAGGCCAATGCATTTACGTTAATACGCATACGGTCCAACATATCGTATGCAAATATATTTGCCTGGGAACGAAAGTATGCCCCTTGATTAAACTGCAATGAGCGCGTTTGCATAGCGCCTAACGCCAACAATGATGTAGATAAAATCAACAGTGTCACCAAGACCTCAATCAAGCCCACTCCCGCCTGCTGGCCAGCAAAAAAATGCCGCGCTTTTCTAGCTAAAGACACACCCATAAAAAATATCTCCCCTCATGAGGCGCTACCCGGCTAGTAAGCCGTACAAGCAGCACTGTTTACCGATACCAAACCCGACAAACCTATATTAATTTGGCGTGCCGCCTTACCTGTGCATTTTTTTAATTCTGCAGCAATCACCAAGGGCTTTTCGTTTACACGCGCAAGCGTACCCAAACTGGTGTAGCGGATAAAATTCACATCAATAGCATCACTCCGCACAGTGATGAGAGCATTCACATTCTGCTTTTCCCATACCCGCAAAACCAATCCAACAACAGGAGGCGTTGCAGTATCGTTTGCTGCAGTATCGACAAAAGCCATAAACCCATCAGTCCATACGCCGTCACAAGCCGTACCATTTCTGCTTGCACATAAGCTAACTCGTCCCGCTCGTTTAACCGCTTCTGAACGGGTGTAATTCACCGCTGAAGCAAAATCTTCACCTAATGCAATTGAACGATTATTTAGTATTTGAGTTTGAAAACTAGGCACAGCAATGGATAGCCCTATGGCGACAATCGCCACTGTCACCATCAACTCAACCAGCGTAAAACCCTTGTTTCGATAAACCATATAGCCCTCTCTCCCACCCTGATCTACAGACAACAAAGATCAGCATTATCAATCACACAACGAATAGACGCCGCTGTTTTACCAATTTATACTAAGTGAGCCTACCACGCGTGCACGGCGGAGTTGTATGTAGTGCGACATGTGGCAAAGTCGACTGAATGAACGGCGGTGTGTGACGCGCAAAACTACGCAATATTATTTGGATTTTAAGATAACGACAAAGGAATGCGGTTATGAAACCCCAAGGATTTACCCTTCTGGAGCTACTTGTCACCCTCACCATCCTCAGCATCATTCTCTCTTTAGGTATTCCCAGCTTCAACAAGCAAATCAGTGACTCGCGCACCAAAACGGCGGCACTTGCACTGCTAGACGCGATAGAAACCACACGTGCGACCGCTGTGTTCCGCAACCAACACGTACTACTGCAATCGACTAACAAAAAATGGCACCAAGGCTGGACCCTCTTTGTGGACAAGAATAACAACGGCATACTCGACAATAACGATGAAACCCTCAGCGTTAATAATGGGCTAGATGACGTTATCACACACGCCAAGGCACCGATGAATGGCTATGTTGCGTTTGTCGGGACAGGTGAAGGGCGACAACTGGGTACAGGCGGTACTGGTGGTTTCCTCGCAGGCACTATCAAAATTTGCCCGCAAGTGGAGGGAGATGGCTACAGCTTGATACTATCAAGAGGAGGGAGAACAAGAGTGGGGAAGCTCACCGACGTGGATTGTGACGCTATCCGCTAACATCTGAAAGTTAACTGCAAATCGCTTAGATCCGCAGTGCTTTGGGGAGAGAAAAACTAATATTTTCCGGAGTGCCATCCATCTCAATTGGCGCTTGAGCGCCACAGGCTTTGAGTTTATCAATAACCTGTTTTACCAAGACTTCAGGAGCGGACGCACCAGCAGTGATGCCTATGCTGGTGCGATTTTTAATCCACTCAGGATTAATATCATCAGGACCATCTATTAAATAGGCTTCAGTGCCGCAGCGTTCGGCGAGCTCACGCAACCGATTGGAATTCGATGAGTTAGGCGAGCCAACCACAAGAACTAAATCACACTCAAGTGCGAGTTGACGCACAGCGTCCTGTCGATTAGTGGTTGCGTAACAAATATCATCGCGGCGCGGCCCCTGAATTTTGGGAAATTTATTACGCAGAGCTTCGATAACTTTGGCAGTGTCATCCATAGACAAAGTAGTTTGGGTTACATATGCAAGGTTTTCATGGTCATGCACAATTAGCGCATCAACATCCGCTTCATCTTCCACCAGATAAATTGCGCCGCCGTTGCTGGTATTGTATTGCCCCATGGTGCCTTCAACTTCCGGGTGGCCTTCATGGCCAATCAAAATACATTCGCGCCCTTCGCGGCTGTAGCGAGTCACCTCGATATGCACTTTGGTTACCAGTGGACAAGTCGCGTCAAAAATTTGCAAACCGCGCTCTTCCGCTTCTTTGCGCACTGCTTGCGACACACCGTGCGCACTGAAAATCAAAATAACATCGTCGGGAACCTGCTCCACTTCATCGACAAATATCGCACCGCGCTCGCGCAGTGAATCCACCACAAATTTGTTATGCACCACTTCGTGACGCACATAAATCGGCGCGCCGAAAACATCGAGCGCGCGATTGACGATATCAATCGCGCGATCAACGCCGGCACAAAAACCACGGGGATTAGCGAGCTTGATTTGGGTCATGATCAGTGCACCTGGACCGGTTCGATTTTGATAATAGCGACTTCAAATAAAATATCGCGCCCAGCGAGTGGATGGTTAAAATCTACCACGACCACCTCATCATCATAGCGCTGCACTACACCGGGCAGTTCGGTTTTTTGTGCGTCGGCAAATGACAACATCAAGCCTTCACTTAATTCCAAATCAGGGCTGAATTGGCTGCGGGCAATTTCCTGAATATTATTGGGGTTGCGCTGGCCAAAACCGTCTTCCGGTTTTATCACCACTGTTTTATGCTCCCCCTCCAACATACCAAACAGCGCCTTTTCAAAGCCGGGCAGCAAGTTGCCGTCGCCCACAGTGAAAGTGGCCGGGGCGCGCTCAAAGTTGGAATCAACCATATCGCCGTTATCTAACTGCAGGGCAAAATGCAGGGTAATTTTAGTACCGGGGCCAATCGCTAATTCACGCATTTGTTTTATTCTCTTTACTGTTTTCTTTACTGAACAACATATCGATGATCAACACCGCAGCACCCAGGGTAATCGCCGAATCAGCGAGATTGAATGCGGGCCAATAATTGTCTTGATAGTGCACCACAATAAAATCCACTACATGACCCAGTAGAATACGATCATAAAGATTACCCAGTGCACCGCCGAGGATAAACGCCAGCGCAAACGCCTCGCGCGGCTTTTGCTGTGCCGTGCGCGCAATCCACACGCTCAGGAGCACGCTGGCGGCGATGGCGATCACCGCAAAAAACCAGCGCTGCCAACCACCCGCTCCCGCAAGAAAACTAAATGCTGCACCGGGATTGTAGGCCAAGGTGAAGTTAAAAAATGATGTGAATACTTTTGTTTCACCGTATTCAAACGCCGCTTCTATGGCATGTTTGCTGGCTTGGTCCAACAGCACAATAATCACCGCCGTTAAATACCAGAACCAAGGCTTTTGATAAATTTTCTCTGCCATTATTTACACTTCACCCTGACTGAATCATTCACAACGCGTAGGGGCGCCGCTTGCTGCGCCCAATAAAACACTCAACACAACATCGAAAAAAACAGGGCGCGGCAAGCAGCGCCCCTACAAAAACCATTATGCGAATTGACGAGTTTCGCCCGCACCATCCACGTTTGTTACGCAGCGCAAGCAAATTGTTGGATGCAATGGATTCGAACCCACATCGGCGCGGTGATGCCAGCAGCGTTCGCATTTTGCATGCTCGGATTTTTTCACTGCCACCTGCAAACCTGCGACATCGGTTGCAACTGCATCTTTCGCTTCGCTGAGTGGACGAATCTCGGCGGTGGATGTGATCAATACAAAACGCAATTCATTCGCAAGTTTGTGCAATTCACTTTGCAATTTTTCATCGCAATACAAAATGACTTCCGCGCCCAGAGAACCACCCACTTCACCGGCAGTGCGCTTTGCTTCCAGCACTTTATTTACGGCATCCTTCACTTGCGCGATCAATTCCCAGTAGCTGTCGGCAAATGAGTCGGTAGGCATTGTTGGCAATTCGTACCACTCAGCAACAAACACATTCGTTTCGCGCTCACCGGCAATTTCTTTCCAGATTTCATCCGCAGTGAAACTTAAAATCGGCGCAATCCAGCGCACCATTGCCTCAATCACATATTGCAATGCGGTTTGAGCCGAGCGGCGTGCGAGTGCATCACCTTTTACGGTGTATTGGCGATCTTTAATAATATCGAGATAAAAACCACCCAATTCGACTACACAGAAGTTATGCAATTTTTGGTAGATCAAATGCAATTGGTAGCTGTCGTAAGCGGCGATAATTTCCTGCTGCAATTGCGCCGTGCGCGCAACAATCCAGCGGTCCAGCTGCAGCATATTTTCAACGGGTACTGCATCAGTCGCCGGATTAAAGCCTGTTAGGTTGGATAAGATAAAACGCGCGGTGTTGCGGATACGACGATAAGAATCGGCAGTGCGTTTCAGGATTTCATCCGACACACTCATCTCGGTGCTAAAATCAGTCGCAGCAACCCACAAGCGCAATACATCCGCGCCCAAATCGTTCATCACTTTTTGCGGCGGGATTACATTTCCAATTGATTTGGACATTTTGCGCCCCTGCGCATCCACCACAAAGCCGTGCGTCAATACAGTTTTATAGGGCGGAACTGCATGCATCGCCATAGAGGTTTTGAGCGATGACTGAAACCAGCCGCGATGTTGGTCTGAGCCTTCCAGATACAAATCCGCTGGGAAGCGCAAACCAGCGCGCTGCGCGAGCACGGCGTAATGAGTCACACCGGAATCAAACCAGACATCCAAAGTGTCGGTGACTTTTTGATATTTATCAGCATCCGCGCCGAGCAATTCTACGGCATCCAATTCGAACCAGGCGTCCATTCCGCCCTGCTCGACTTTTTGTGCAACCGCTTCAATCAAGCGCACTGTTTCCGGATGCAACTCTTGCGTTTCTTTATTTACAAACAACGCAATTGGAACACCCCAGGTGCGCTGACGGGAGATACACCAATCGGGCGAAGTCGCGAGCATCGCATCGATACGCGCCTTGCCCCAGTCCGGCACCCACTCAACCGACTCCACCGCTTGCGCAACCTGATCGCGCAAATTGTTTTTGCTCATGCTCACAAACCACTGCGGTGTTGCACGGAAAATCAGCGGGGTTTTAGTGCGCCAGCAATGGGGGAAGCTGTGCGTAATTTTTGCCTGCGCCAGCAATGCATTTTTTTCGATTAACAAAGCAATAACTTTTTCATCGACTTTATAGACATGATCGCCTGCGAAAATTTCCACATTCGGGCGATAAGTACCGTGATCGTCGATGTAATTCAGCGTGCCGATACCGTATTTCACACCGACATTAAAGTCGTCTGCGCCATGATCCGGCGCAGTGTGAACAAAACCAGTACCTGCATCGGTAGTCACGTGATCACCGAGAATTACCGGAACCTGACGCGCATAGAAAGGATGTTGCAACAACAAGTTTTCCAGTGCAGCACCTTTTAAACGGCCAACGATTTCATGGCTTTCAATTTTTGCGCGCGCAAGCACGCTAGCGATTAAGGTTTCTGCCACCAGCAACCGTTCGTCGCCAATTTGCACCAACGCGTAATCAACCTCCGCATTCGCAGACACAGCTTGGTTTGCAGGCAAGGTCCA
>NZ_JBRFPI010000006.1:0-28623 GCF_053579595.1 Cellvibrio sp. | reverse complement strand
CGAGGTTACCGGCATGGACGCCAGAGCTCCTGCGTTGCCATGTACCCCGGATTCCAGTTCGCCATGCAAAATCACACCGCCGCCAACAAAAGTGCCGATAAAAATATACAAAAAATTATTGATGCGATTCCCACAACCTAATTTTAATTCTGCCGCAGCAGCGGCAGAGCAATCATTCTCCACAAATACCGGAAGATGAATTTTCCCTACCAATTGTTCGCGCGGGTTAAATGCATTCCACCGCTGGGCGAGCTCATCGCTCATATTTAATTCACGTTGCCAAGCGCCCATAAACCAGGGCATCGCCAAACCTACACCCACGATACGCGGCTGCAACTCCGGCGCTAAACTACCTTGCAAATAATTCACGCCCTGCACTACTTTATCGATCAAGAAGTCTGGATCAGGCAACGTAAATTCGTGGGCGACTTTACTCATCACATTGCCGCAAAAATCCATCAGCAAAATTTGGATATCGTTGCGCCCGGCATTAACGCCAATTGAAAATGCCCCTTTCGGATTTAACGCATACATAGTGGACGGCTGCCCTAACCCACGTTGCACTTTGCCGCGTTGCTCAACCAAATCGGCCCGCTCCAGATCGTCAATAATGCGTGTCACTGCCTGAGGCGTGAGGTTGGCAAGCTTTGCCAGCTCAAATTTGGAGGCCAAGCCAAGGCGGCGCAGCTCGCTGATTAGCACCCGCTCGTTATAGCGACGCAATCCACTGGAATTACTACCTTTACTCATGAAACCCTCTGATTTTGCCCCACGCAACCGCTGCGGAGGCGTAAATTGCAGTTTGACAGTTGACTTAATTAAACCACTGTGAATAAATAAGTCAACCGGTTTTCGTGATCCTAATCATTTGAGCGCCAAAATGAAATAGGGGCCTGCCGGTACTAACGGGTTTCATAACAACAATTTCCCCCGAGGGCAGCACCATGTCCAATGTGCACGAGACTCACAACCTGCGGCTGATCCGTTGGTTGACCTTTTTAATGTTCACCATGTTTGCCATGACTACGGATGCAGTCGGTGTCATCATTCCGGAAATCATCAAAGATTTCGGGCTGAGCCTCACTCAGGCCAGCGCTTTTCACTACGCCCCCATGATCGCCATCGCGTTTAGTGGTATCGCATTTGGTTTTCTCGCGGACAAACTCGGGCGCAAATACACCATTCTGATCGGCCTAGGAATTTTTGCTGTCGCTTGTTTTTTATTTTCACTCGGCAAGCAATTCGAATTTTTCGTCGCGCTCTTGTTGATATCGGGATGTGCGATTGGGATTTTTAAAACCGGTGCTTTGGCATTGATTGGCGATATCTCGGCAAACGCCCATGAACACACACGCACTATGAATACTGTGGAAGGTTTTTTTGGAGTGGGCGCGATTATCGGCCCTGCACTTGTCGCCTATTTATTAGCGGCGCAAGTGTCCTGGACTTATTTGTATTTGGTTGCTGGCGGTATTTGTGTGTTGCTGATGTTGATTGCCAGTCGTGTGCAATATCCGCACACTCAGGTAAACGAATCTACCGAAAAAATTAATGTAAGACGCACACTGACTATGCTGCGCAACCCCTACGCGACAGGTTTCTCACTCATGATCGCGCTCTATGTTGCCACCGAAGTCGCAATATATGTTTGGATGCCGACTTTCTTGAAAGACTACAACGGCGATTGGCAATGGCTCGCTACTTATGCGCTCACCATTTTTTTTGTTTTGCGTGCGGGAGGGCGTTTTCTGGGCGCCTGGATTTTATTGCACTGTGAATGGTCATTAGTGATGGCCATCTTCAGCGGTGCGATTTTTTTATGTTTTCTTGGCAGCGCAATCGGAGGCCCCGAACTGGCAGTGTTTCTATTTCCCTTGTCCGGCTTGTTTATGTCAATGATTTATCCAACGCTCAATTCAAAAGGCATCAGCTGTTTTGACAAACATGAACACGGCTCTGTGGCTGGCGTTATTCTATTTTTTACTGCCGTTGCTGCAGCGCTTGGCCCACTGTTGATGGGTTTTACTGGCGATCTATTGGGTCACGTCAAATATGGTTTTTATTTAGCAACTGGATTTGCAGCATTACTGTGTATCGCACTCTGTTACAACTTGCTCTACAAACCTGCAGAAGCAAGATTGAACCGCGCACAACTATCATCAACTAACGAGATGGTCGGGTAATTTTTTTACCGTGTAAATATCAAACCGGCTGGACTTACCTTCCAATTGATAGGAAGGAGTTTGATTATTGAGGAAGGGCGCTTTGCGCGGACGTTTGACAACCACGCGATAATTGACATGCGCAAGCGCCAGAGGCAATAGCGCATCAGCATCTTCATCTTTACCAACAATTGAATGGAAGGCCGCCATTTCTTTTTTGACATCAGCCGTTTTTTGTCGCTCGGGAAACATAGGGTCCAGATAAATAACATCGGGAAACTCTTCTGCGGTGAGCGATTCCAAATAAGTGCGACTATCCTGCGAGCGCAATTGCATCCGCTGAATCACTTGAAGCAATTCAGCATCTTGTTCGCGAGCAAAAATTTGCGCGCGCAGCAAACCATCTTGCAATAACAGATGCACAATCGGCGAACGTTCAATCAGAGTGAGCTGACAACCCAGAGTTGCGAGCACAAAACTGTCTTTACCCATGCCTGCCGTCGCATCCAATACTCGCGGATAAACACCGGCCTTAACACCAACTGCCTTGGCAATCATCTGACCTTTGCCGCCGCCGAACTTACGCCGGTGATCTACAGCGCCCTCAGTAAATTCGACCAAAATCGGCCCTGGTGCTTTGCGCCCGGTTTGTTGCAATGCAATATCAGCCGGGGAAAACATCACCACAAAGCCATAATCGACAATAGCTTCTGGAGCTTGATCGCTTAATAAAGGCAAATGCAAATGCGCAGCAAGCTGCTCAGCTTGCGCAAAGCGTTCTGGATCATTACAGAGAACAGCGAGGAAATCTGACATAAAAAATACTGGGTAAAAAATAGTAACAGCATTATCTATTTGTTACCCAGCGCCCGCAATCTTTTGTTCTCTGCCTTATTTTTCCATCTTAAAGCGAATGCGGTCTTTTACATCGAACGTTCTCACAGCAATGCCGTCAACCTCATTGGGTTTATATTTCCAACCTTTCACCGCTTTGATCACGCTTTTATTAAATACAGCTGAGGGAACATAACCGGTAATTCGGATGTTATCGGTAGAGCCTAATTCAGTGACATCAAACATTATGTCAACATAACCTTCAACGCCTTTACTTGCGGCGATAGCCGGATATTGCGGCGCAATTTTTATAAATGGCACCATTTGGCCACCTACACCGAAAGTACCTGTCATCGGTGGTTTGGCAATATCAACCGGACCGCCCAGATGCATTCCATCTCCATCGATACTAACCTCCGGTGGATCAAACCGATTTACCGGCGGAGGTAATTGTTGTTCTACCGGACGAACAGGTGGCTCATCTTCTCGTGTCACTATAGGTGGTGGCGTATCCATAATAAATTCAGGAATGGGTGCGATAGGATCATCAACCACCACCGGATAATCATTGTGGATCAAATGATACATCGCATAGAGTAACGACATGGTCGTTAATAATGCCGCGGGAATCGCACTCATCGTGCGCACGGCAGATGACCCGCCATTGGTATCGATATAATTGTTTTTATCGGAAACGATTAATTTATTCATAGCGAATTCCTCAAATAACATTTTCCAGGCAATAAGGGGCCCCGCCCGGTAGAGGGCCGTTTAGAACAGGGATTTAACGCGTGAAACGTAGAGAGAGAGCGACGAGATTTATCGTCGGTGTTTATCGATAGCAGCATCCTGCTGATGCGGAGAAAGAGTAAAGCGGAATATTTCTGTAACACCTTGCACAACGACCGGTTCACCATTTAACAATTGCGGGCGATAACGCGATTTTTTTAACGCTGCCAACACTGCACGATCAAATATGCGAGAGGGTGAATGGCCAATAATGGTCGGCTGTGTGATGGTACCGTTGGCATCTATCGTAAATTCCACCTGCACCCATCCTTCTACGCCCTTATGCAAAGCGGCTGCGGGATATTCAGGTGTTACCATTTCAATCGGCAAAAAACCTTCAACGCGAATATCGGGAACCAGTTGTGCTTTTTCATTGAGGAAATTGTTTGCATCTTGCAGCGCCGCTAGTTGTTTGAGTTCAACGGCAGTCGGTTTGGTAACCTGTATGCTCAGGGCTTCAACACCAACGGGTAAATCAATGTGCGATGGCTGTGTATAAAGGGCTGGTTTTAATTGTTGTAATAACTCCCAACTGAATTGTTCGGTGCGCAAGGTGTTTTGCTCTTGCTCACGCGTATTGGATTGTGGAAATTCCAGATGTAAGAACGCGATGCTTTGAGCGCGCAACTGCTGTTGCAGCGGCATCAATTGCACACCTGCGACCAGCACCAACAAGAAACCACCGCAGATTAACCAGTACTGAGCAGCATCCATAGGTACTGATTGATGGGGACGCTGTTGATCCAAAATCGCCAAAATACGCTCAGCGATGGGCGACTGACCGCGCATCTGCAAACCCTGATTTACTGAATTCCCATTCGAATGAGCACTGGCAATTGCTAACAAATTTTTTGCATAGATCACTTGTTTGTTGCGTAATTTATAAATGTAATCATCGCAAGCCAACTCTGCCTGTTGATAAATTTTTTGTGCCATCCACCACAGCGGCAGCAAAAACCAAAAACAGGCGCAGGCAATTTTTATCAACAAGGTAGTCAACCAATCCCAGCGTGCTATATGTCCCAACTCATGGATGAGCACACTGAGTTGTTTATCTTGATCCCACAACAGGGCGTCCTGCGGCAGCATAATTACCGGGCGCCATAACCCCCAGGTTTGTGGCGAATCTACTGAGCGCGAGCTAACAATATCTATTTTGCGCGAGATATCCAGCAGCTCCCGTAGCTCACCGAGTTGTGCGATGACATCTGACGCCCTGATTTTCTGCGCGCGCCTTGTCTGCAAGAAAAGTCCAATGATTCCCAGCAACAAATAAAATAATATCCATGTTGCTACCAACAGATAGAGTCCGACTAAAGCGAATAAAATTTGCTGACTGACACGACTTTGGAGCAAGGTATTAATGCCTTCGAACCAACTGACTGGAACTTCCAGCGACGGGTATTTTACCCAATCAATTTGCGGTAGCGCGCCAGCGCAGAATGGCAACAACAGAATACTGATAGCGCCCAAACTCAATACGAAGTGCTGCAAGGCGGCAGATTTTTTTCGCAACAATATCCAGAGCACCCCCATCACCAACAAGATCATTAATGGCTTGAGAAAGCCAGTAACAATCACACTGATAAAAATAGATGAGCTCATAGTGCTGCCCCTGTTGTTTTTATTGTTGTCTCGCTGAGACTTCCGCTTTTGCAGCCGTATCGATTGCTTGCTGAAGCTGATCTAGCTCTTCTGCACTGAGTTTTTCTTTATTCATCCCCAATAGTGCATTAACGGCTGCAGCCGTTGATCCGCCAAAAAATGTTTTGAGCATTTTTTGTAGCGCGGACATTCGCGCTTCTTCCTGTGCTACTACGGGGAAATAAATATAGCGCGGGCCGTCTTCGCGAAAATCAACGATCTTTTTTTCCACTAATTTTGCAAGCAAGGCGCGCACAGCTGAATAGCCGGGTGCATCGGGAATAGCGGCGCGGACATCCTGAGCGGATAACTCGCCCGCCTCAAACAGGGCATCCATTATTTGCCGCTCGCGACGGCTGAGTTGCGCAGCGGCAGTTTTTTCCAGATCATTCAGAGTCATAAGCCGTACCTAAACTAGATTCATATTTATGCTGTTTTTTTAGCATCATGCTAATAATTTAGCACCCCCAACAATTTCGTCAAGCAACAAGTGCTAAAAAAATAGCACAAAATTTCAAATCATTGATTTTCATAGAATTTTTTAATAAAAAAGCCGCTGCGGTAAACCGAGCGGCTTTTGTGAGCAAAATAATAATTATTCGTTAGGCACTAGCTCCAGTTCTACGCGACGATTCGCTTCACGCCCTGCCGCTGTATCGTTGCTTGCTACGGGGTAGCGCGAGCCGTAACCATAGGACTGGATACGCGCACTGCTAACCTTCTGGCTGCGCAGGTACATAGCAACGCTGTCGGCACGGCGCTCACTGAGCGGTTGGTTGATAGAATCGCTACCGGTAGAGTCAGTGTGCCCACTCACTTTGATTGAGGTTTGGTTAAACTCAGCTAAAACCTTGGCAACTGAATTCAGCACATCGAAAAAATCTGAGCGAATGTCTGCATTGCCGGTGCTGAAAGTGATATTTCCTGGCATCACCAAATACAGGTTATTGCCTTCACGTCTCACCTGCACACCAGTACCTTGCAACTCCTGACGCAACTTGGCCTCTTGACGGTCCATATAGTTACCTGCGCCACCACCGATTACACCACCCAGCACAGCACCTTTTAATGCGCGGTCGCGGCGGTCTTTCTTATCGTCGCCCGTCGCTGCCCCCAGGACGGCCCCGGCAATTGCGCCTATGCCTGCACCTTTAACGGTCTTACTGGTTTTTTGCTCGCCGGTGTAAGGATCGGTTGTGGTACAACCAATGATGGCAAACGACAACATAATAGCGAGGATATATTTCATACTAAGACTCTCCAATAAAACAAAAAAACGAGGGGTAACTAAATAAACGTGTTGTGTAGTGATTGTTGAATACCGGAACTGAATAAATACTGAATTCTATGATTGCTGCCGAACAGATATCTGATTACAGTGAACGCAATATTTAAATAAATTAGCGACCCAATTTTCCGCCCCAACCCAGGAAAACTCCATATGCACAGCAAATCTTTGTTACTTTTTTGTGGGCTAGTCACCAGTTTATTGACTGCTGGATGTAAAAATTATTCCGTAAGCGTCAACGAAAATGTTGTCTACACACCGCCATCGATATTTAAGGATTATCAAATCACCGATGCAAAATTGCGCGACTGCGTGGAGCAAACTATTTACGATTTGCATATTACCAGCGCAGAGGATTTAACACGGCTGAACTGCAGTAACGCAGGTATTAAATCGCTTGATGGATTAGATAAATTTTTTGCGTTAAAAGAACTTAACTTGGCGGACAATCAACTAGCGGACATTAGCGAAATCGAGCAATTAGGACGCATTGAAAAGTTGGTGCTGACAAATAATACCATTAAAAATCCTGCACCACTTTTACACCTGTTGCACCTGACACAATTACATCTTGCCAAGAACCCGCAGATGACGTGCAAAGACTTGCAGCAATTGCAACAAAACCTGAACAACAAAAAACTGGATTTGATACTACCAGAACGGTGTGCTAACTAATATGAAAACATCATGGGGCGCCGATCAAACCGCCCCCCGTACAAACATTAAACCGATTGTGTTACGCAACTGGTGCACTACACGCATACGCACAGGCTCTGCGTTAATCGCACCTACTGCTTTTTTGAACTTGACTGAAACTTCTGTACCTACTGGTGGGCATACCTGATTTTCAATTTGCACCTGTGCACCACCGTCAGAAATATCCCGGGCAAAACCGATAATCGTACCGAAACTCGGGTGGGACATTTCAACACGCACCGAGGTGGAGGTGCGCTCAAACACGCGGCGTTCGTTCACTATAGATTCCCCATGATTTTAGTAGCCATTTTTGGCTCTGCCAGAGATGTATTGCTTGAGTATAGATACTAATTGTTAAAATTCACCTGCAAAAAAAAAGGGGCCTAAGCCCCCTTTGCCTGCGCAGGGCACTTTGTTAATTAGAACGTTAACCCGAGGCGCTGACCGACCATTTCGTAAGACTCAACAACATTGCCGAGATTTTGACGGAAACGATCTTTATCCAATTTCTCACGGGTGTCTTTATCCCACAAACGGCAACCGTCTGGTGAGAACTCATCCCCAAGAATCACTTCGCCTTTATGCAAACCAAATTCCACTTTGAAATCCACCAGCAACATATTGCCTGAGGCAAACAAATCCTTGAGTACCGCATTGATTTTGAAGGTCAATTCTTTCATGCGCGCCAACTGCTCGGGTGTCGCCCAACCGAACGATTGCACGTGCGATTCGTTGACCATTGGATCGCCAAGCGCATCGTTTTTCAAGAAGAGCTCAAAGGTGGGAGGAGTCAATTCAAGGCCTTCCTGTACACCCAGGCGACGCACCAATGAACCAGCTGCCAAGTTACGCACTACGCACTCAACGGGAATCATCTGCATGGTTTTTACCAATACTTCGGTATCCGACAGCAACTTCACAAAATGTGTGGGGATACCTGCTTCCTGCAATTTGGTCATGATGAACGCGTTGAATTTGTTGTTTACCATGCCTTTGCGATCAAGTTGCTCGATACGCTTGCCGTCAAAAGCGGACGTATCGTTGCGGAATAACATGATCACATGATCAGGGTCATCAGTTTTGTAGATGGATTTGGCTTTGCCAGCGTAGAGTTGTTCGCGCTTTTCCATTGATAGGCCTGCTATTCAAAAGTAAGTATTGAAAAATAAAAAATAAAAAATAAGAAACAGAAAGTAAAAAACGGTATTTAAGAAACCGACAACCAATCAAAACCTTGGTTTTGACACGCAAAAGTCACCTGTTTGACGTCCGCCGTGACGGGTGCCAAAGCAGCTCGCGCCAACTCCAGCGAATTATTTTGTTGGCTGATATGCGCCACCACTAAATGCTGCAACCTTGCACAGTTAAGGCGCTGTAAAAATCCTGCCGCCTGCTGGTTGCTCAAGTGTCCCCATAACCCACCTACCCGCTGCTTTAGCGACGGGGGATAGGAGCCTGACGCGAGCATTGCCGGATCGTGATTCGCCTCCAGCACCATGGCATCCAGATCTTGGTAATGGGCCTCAACATGGGCGGTGATGCTACCCAAGTCGGTCAGTATGCCCAACCGTAACCCCGAAAATTCAAACACAAACTGGGTTGGCTCACGCGCATCGTGGGGCACGGCCACCGGTGTAACATGCAAATCATTCAATACAAACGGAGTATAGGCTTCTATCAAGCGCAGATCCGGCAGCTCACCCAAATTGCGGCTGTGATAAGTACCCGGGGTCATGTACACCGGCAAATCATAGCGCCTGGCTAGAGTGGCAACGCCTTTGATGTGATCTGCATGCTCATGGGTGACCAGTATGGCCGTCAGATCTTCAGCGCGCTTGCCCAAGCGCTCAAGCCGTTGATTGGCTTCCTTGACACTAAACCCACAATCTATCAACAGCGTGCCGGCGCTCCACTCCACCAGGGTAGAGTTGCCGCGGCTACCGCTACCGAGTGATGCAAAGCGCAACTGAGCCAGCACTAGATCAGATTTCTCCGCAATACAGTCAGTAGCTCACGCGCTTCGTGCGGAGTTAAACGCTTGCCATAGGGATCGCGAACACGCACAACATAGTTACCCTCAGTACCCGTCACGACAATCAGGTAACCGGGCGCATCAGGCAATACTTTTTCTTCATCTCGATCCGAGCGGGGCGCTTTATCAAACGCATCGCCTGTCAACATATTGGTTTTGACTTGCGCCAGAGTATAAGGCGATGTAGGCGGCTTGGGATTCAGACCTATACGGAAAGTACGTCTGAACCAACCCGGCTTGGCTTCTTCAGGATCGATGTAATGGACGTAGAACAGGCCAGCATCGGCATCAGCATCAAACGTCGTAAAACCATCGCGCTTAGCTGCGTATGTCAGGGTCGCAAATGCCCGCTGGCGATCCAGTTTGATTGTCATAATTGGCTCACTGCGCGATACGCCCAAATTGGCTTTTACTGAGCCGCCAATTGCCTGGGCCAACAAAGAAGTACCACCTTCAGCCGTTTCACTCGCCAGCGTTGCCGCCAACTCATCCAACATCCACTTTTCACGCTCAGCATTCACCGAACGGCGCGGCCAACCCATATCCGGTGCCGGCTTTTCAGCAATGGGAACACTCATGTGGGTAATATGAATTTCAGTGGTTTCCGGTTGCACGCCTTGGTCGATCTGCAGGCGATAACGATCATAGGTTGTTAAATCAGTTTTGAACTGCAACCAGCTGGTTTCGATAATACCCTTGCCGATATCCGCTTTGCTTACCGCCAGGGTATTCACATTGAGGAAGTTGCGAATACGCGGCCAGACTTCACCGGGTGCCGCATTCAATAAAATCCAGCTTTCACTACCAACACGCTGGATTTTAACGTTTTCCTGCTCCAGATTTGCCGACAACGGCATAGGACGCGGGATTTCATAATCATCGGCGGTTGGGTCGTAACCAAAGTCAGTCGCGGTAATTGGTGGGATTGGATAAAGCTCGCCCATGGTTTCCGATTTTTTACCTGCCGGTAATACCAATGGGGGAATATCGTCGGCCTTAACGTAATCGCCTGCGCGATTGCGGAATACTCCCTCATCGCCAAAAAACATGCCGCAGCCTGAAAGGGAAACCGTTAAGCTGGCAACCATTAACGCCAACAGCGGGCGCTTGATCGACAATAAAGAAGTTGTAGTTATGGTCATTGATTTAATTGGACTCATGAATCATCTCGTCGACAACCTGCAAACGGGGATTAGCTTAAATCCCGGCGGCCTGCATGGCTGTTTTAACTTGTTGGTGATACTGCTCTGACAGACGTGTCAGCGGCAGGCGAATACCTGACTGGATCAAACCCAATTGTTCAACCGCCCATTTGACGGGAATCGGGTTGGATTCAACAAACATGGCCGTATGCAAAGGTAGCAAACGCTCATTAATCGCACTCGCTTCTTTAGCATTACCAGCCAAGGCCAATTCACACATACGCGCGATGGCCGCAGGTACGACATTCGCCGTGACAGAAATATCCCCTTTGCCCCCTAAAAGAATTAAATCGACGGCGGTTGCATCGTCGCCGGAGATAATCGCAAAACTGGAGGGAGCCTGTTCAATCAATAACTTGGCGCGATCAAGATCACCCGTCGCCTCTTTAATGCCGACGATATTGGGCACTTTAGCCAGACGCAGAGCAGTCTCTGGTTTCATATCCACACCAGTGCGACCAGGTACATTGTAGAGATACTGTGGAATAGCAACCGCTTGGGCGATGTGCGCATGATGCAGGAACAAACCCTCTTGGGTTGGCTTGTTGTAGTAAGGAGTTACCAACAAACAAGCATCGGCTCCCGCATCTTTAGCGGCTTGGGTTAGCTCGACAGCTTCAGATGTTGAGTTAGCACCAGTACCAGCGATCACCGGGATGCGGCCATTCACTTGATCAACTATTTTTTTTATAACCGCTAAATGCTCGTTCACATTCAGCGTCGCCGACTCGCCAGTCGTGCCTACTGCTACTATCGCGTGAGTACCCTGCGCAAGATGCCAGTCCACCAATTTATGCAGGCTCGCCCAATCTAGGGAATTGTCTGCATTCATGGGGGTTACCAGGGCAACCATACTGCCTTGAATCATCGGGAGCTCCGTTAGCTAGCGAAATAAAGTAGCGAAAAGTTAGGGAATCAGGGTGACGAAATAACGAAAGGCGCCATGGTACTGAGTGGGGCCAGACGAAACAAGCAAAACACCATCAAGTGAGGGTGAAACCTTATTTTTTAAAATCCAGCATGCGCTGCAGCGGAATCATCGCCAACCTGCCAAGTTCTGGATCGACATGGATTTCATTGTCGCTGCGCTCAAATACCGTCGCCAGATTGTCCAGCACATTCATTGCCATCCAGGGACAATTGGCGCAGGAGCGGCAGGTTGCTCCGCTACCAGCGGTGGGCGCAATGTGGAAAATTTTATCGGGATTGACCTGTTGCATCTTGTAGAAGATGCCCTGGTCAGTCGCAACGATAAACTCGCGATTAGGCAGGGTTTGCGCCGCCTTGATCAATTGCGATGTCGAGCCTACAACATCGGCCAGATCCACAACCGCTTTGGGGGATTCAGGGTGAACCAACACAGCAGCATCGGGATACAGGATTTTGAGATCTTCCACCCCTTTGGCTTTGAATTCTTCGTGCACTATGCAGGCACCATCCCACAACAGAACATCGGCACCAGTTTTTTGCTGCACGTAAGCGCCGAGGTGCTTATCCGGCGCCCAGAGAATTTTTTTACCCTGGCGATCCAGATAATCCACTACATCCAACGCAATGCTCGACGTCACCACCCAATCTGCACGCGCTTTTACGGCGGCAGAGGTATTGGCATAGACAACTACAGTGCGGTCGGGGTGCTGGTCGCAAAAGGCAGAGAACTCATCGATAGGGCAACCAAGGTCGAGCGAGCAAGTCGCCTCCAACGTAGGCATAAGTACGCGCTTTTCCGGCGTGAGGATTTTGGCGGTCTCGCCCATAAACTTCACGCCGGCAACAATCAAAGTATCAGCCGAATGATTCTTACCAAAACGCGCCATCTCCAGCGAATCAGATACACAACCGCCAGTCTCCTCGGCGAGCGCCTGAATTAACGGGTCGGTGTAGTAATGGGCGACCAACACAGCATTGTGTTGTCTAAGCAGGGATTTGATGCGGAGTTTATAGTCAGCCTCTTGCTCAGGCGTGTACTGGGGTGCACTCCACACACGAGCGAGATGTTGTTTTACCAGGTCTTCAGCGGCGACATCGCGCACGGCCAGATTCAAAAACTCAGACATGTAATCGCCTCACTCAAGCTTACCCGCATTAACGGGCAGTAAATTTGTGCGCAATTTTATCACAGAGCTACCTTTGGAATGGCAACTATAAAATAGTACGCACACCCTCTGCAGCCCCGCATTTCGCCCAATAAAAAAGGGCGCTTTGCTAAGCGCCCTTTCAAATTCTTACTGCAAAATATGGTGGGTCGTGCTGGATTCGAACCAGCGACCAATTGGTTAAAAGCCAACTGCTCTACCGACTGAGCTAACGACCCACAGGGTTCGCATTCACTATTTTTGGAGCACCATCAGATAAAATGGTGGGTCGTGCTGGATTCGAACCAGCGACCAATTGGTTAAAAGCCAACTGCTCTACCGACTGAGCTAACGACCCCAAATGCGAGGCGCGTATAATAATGTTTCAGGCCGAAAAGACAAGCCTTTTTTGAGAATTTGTGCACAATGGGTGTGAGCCAAAGATTGATTGGTTATTAAAGAGGCTTTTTGTTAACTTTATCGGCACATTTATCAAAGCGCAGGGATGGGTACTTAGTGATTTTGCGGAAGGATAAAACTTTCACGACGGCGGCATCGAATCTAACCTATTCTTAAAGCAATCTGCCTGAACCTACAGAAATATAATAGGCTCAGGAGGATTACCGGATTAGTTGCCCTAGTCGATAATGAGAACGACGCATGCTTTTTGCCTCACCCGGGGAAGGAATTTCGCAGCCCAATCCACCCAGGCTCGCTCAATTACTGATGGTATTTTTAGCCTACAGTCTTACTGGCTGGCTAGGCCTTTGTGTACCTTTCGCGGACGATAGAGTCACGCTTTTTTGGTTGCCCGGTGGTATCGCCCTGGCCGCATTTTATCGCTGGTCGCCGCAGCTATGGCCTGCAGTTTTTGTGTCCGCGCTGACACTGCAAACTTCAAGTGGCGCCGACCTCACCACTAATCTACTACTGGCAACCGGTAGTACCCTGGCCCCACTTTTTGCACTTTGGCTATTGCGTCGCGCAGGTTGCAACCTCACCCAACTGCATCGCGCCAACACCATTTGCTTCCTGATACTCGGATCACTGGGCATGCTGGTGTCTGCCACTATTGGCGGCTTTTCGCTCAACCATTACAACCAAGGTTCGCTCGAATCCGGCTTTTACACCGCACTGGTATGGTGGATGGGTGACAGCCTCGGGGTATTTCTCGCTGCCCCCTTGCTAATCAATATCAACAAAATCAATATCGACAAAGTGCTAGAACGCAAACTGGATTTTTTTGTCGTGTTTGCAGTGAGCCTGCTGGTAGGTTTGCTCTGCTTTCCGCTCAATGATTTTCAAAATGGCATTCATCTGCCAATTGTATTCACCAGTTTTGTTTGTGTTGCCTGGGCGGCACTTTCATTTGGTTTGTTAGGCTGTGCACTGACAACCATCGGTTTTAGCTTTTTGGCGATTTGGTCTAGCGTCAACCAACTTGGCCCCTTCTACTTGGCCTCCCAGCAGTTGAGCTATTGGGTTATTTGGATTTACGCCGCCAGCATGGCCATTTTGGGATTAATGATTACGGCTGCCCACACTGAAATTGCTAACACCACCCACCAACTCGGCGAATCCAGCCAGGAACAGGAAAAACAAAAAAAACATCTTGAAGCTGTGTTGCATGCAATTCCTGATTTGCTATTTGAGATTGATCGTCAGGGGCATGTGCTGTCATTCAATGGTACCAATGAACATCACACCTTGTCCGCTCCCGATGTGCTGAGTAGAAACCATCCCGAAACTCTCGCCTCCACATCCGTTTCAGTGTGGATGAGCGCGCTGAGTGAAGCTGATAATTGGGGCATATCGCAAGGTAAAAGCATTCGCATTGCCCAGGGTGAAAATACTTTTTGGTATGAGCTTTCTATCGCCAAGCTCGCTGGGACCCGCAGGGAAAATGACCGCTTTATTTGCCTTGCACGCGACATTACCAAACGCGTACACACACATCAGACCGACCTCGAAAATGAACAGCGCTTTCGCAATATTTTTGAAACGACCCGCAATATTGCAGTGCAGGGATACAACCGTTTTCACGAGGTAATTTTCTGGAATAAAGCAAGCGAAGATCTTTACGGTTTTAGCGCGGCCGATGCCATGGGCAAAAAACTGGAAGATTTGATTATCCCCGGTTTTATGCGCGAAGGTGTGCATCAAGCGATTGAAAATTGGCATGAAAAAGACGAAGCAATACCCTCGGGAGAATTGGCGCTGCAAGATGCACAGGGTAACGAAGTCTGGGTTTATTCCAATCACGTGCTCATTGATACACCTGACCACAAAGAAATGTATTGCCTCGATATAGATTTAGGCCCGCAACGCAAAGCACTATTGCAAGTCGAACAAGAATTGGTTGAGCGCAAACAAGTTGAAGAAGCATTGCGCCAGAGCGAGCAGCGACTGGAGAGCGCGCAACTCATGGCACGCGTTGCGCACTGGAGCTGGAACCCGCACACAGACGATTATAGTTTCAGCCATTCCATGAGTGAATTATTTGCTTTACCGAGTGAATTTTTGCACGCAAAAATGACCGATTTTATTAACCACTTTATTCATAGCGATGATCGCGACACCGTTGCCAACGCGCTAGCAGAAAGTCTGCGCTACCACAAGCCTCTGGCATTAGAAACGCGCATTGAAATTGCCGGAAAAAAATTCTGGCTGCAACTGCAAGGCGATACCATCGAAGACACGCAGGGAACCAGCTTGCAAGGCACAGTACAGGATATTACCGAGCGCAAAGGATTGGACTTAGCTCTCACCGCCGCTGCGGCTGATGCCGCCTCTGCGCCAGATTTTTTTGTTACGATTCTCACCGCACTCGCCGATGCAATTGGTGCGCAGCAGGCAGTCATTAGTTTGATCGACAATGACAACCCTGCTCAAGCCACCACTCACACCTATTTAATTAATGGCCAGGTACAGCCCAATATTAGCTACACATTAGAACACACACCTTGCCATGATGTGATGGAAGAAAATTTTTGCTTTATGACCACCGGAGCGCAGCAGCGCTACCCGCGCGACATGTTGCTAGTCCAATACAATATCGACAGCTATCTGGGTGTTGGCATTAAAAATGCCCAAGGAAAACCAACGGGTATTTTAGTATTGCTCGCTGAACATCCGCTGCCCATTTCGCCACAAATTAGTTCGCTATTATTAATTTTTGCCGATCGTATCGGCGGGGAATTACGCCGCGCCCAGGACCAGGAAAAAATATTTAACCTGGCGTTTTTTGATCCACTTACGCGCCTGCCCAACCGCCGTATGTTGCAAGACCGACTCAAATTGCTCACCGCACAAAGCGCGCGCACCGATCAACACGGCGCGCTCTTGTTTATTGATATAGACCATTTCAAATTACTCAATGACACCCGCGGCCATCACATCGGCGATCAATTACTGGTACAGGTTGCCGAGCGCATCAGCAGTATTATTCGCACAACAGATTTAGCCGCGCGCTTGGGCGGCGATGAATTTGTAGTGGTATTTGATAACTTGGGCGATAATGCTGAAATGGCAGCGCAGGAAGCAAAAAAACGTGCCGAAGAATTACACGATTTAATCAACCTGCCCTACCCACTGCAACAATCGGTATTCCATTGCACCATCAGCATTGGCGTAAATCTATTTAAAGGCCAGACCCGCAGCATCGACGACTTATTGCGTCACGCCGATGTGGCCATGTACCAAGCCAAAGACAGCGGGCGCAATGCCATTCGTTTTTTTGATCCTAACATGCAATCTCATCTGGAAAAACGCGCTGCAATTGAAGCGGATCTGCGCACGGCTTACGAGTCCAAACACCAGCTTATTCCCTACTATCAAGTACAAATCGATAATCACGGCAAAGCAATTGGTGCAGAGCTGTTATTGCGCTGGCAACATCCTGTCAACGGTATGATCTCACCTGCCGATTTTATTCCGGTTGCGGAACAAACCGGCTTGATTGTCGCCATCGGTCGGCATGTGATTCGCCAAGCCTGTGAACAATTGCGGCAGTGGAGCCAGCAACCGAAATTTGCAGCGCTTAGCATCGCCGTCAATGTCAGCCCCATCCAGTTTAACCAAGCGCATTTTGTCGATGATGTCCTGAATATTGTCAAAGACAGCAATATCAACACGCGCCTGTTAAAACTTGAATTAACCGAAAGTTCGCTGCTAAAAAATGTCGACCAAAGTATCGAAAAAATGCAACAGCTACAAAACAATGGTATTGGTTTTTCGATGGATGATTTTGGCATTGGCTACTCTTCACTGTCCTATCTTAAGCGCCTGCCACTCGACCAATTAAAAATCGACCAAACCTTTGTGCGCGATATTGCGATTGATCCCAACGATGCAATTATTGCACGCACGATTATCGCCATGGCACAGAACATGAATTTGCAAGTGATTGCTGAAGGGGTAGAAACAGAAGCGCAGAAAAAATTCCTGGAACAAAATGGCTGCTCCATGTTCCAGGGTTATTTTTTTGGCAAACCAGTAGCGATAGAGGAATTCGAGCGGCAATTAATCGCGCGCGATTATTGTTAACATGCCAACAGTTAACAAATCAATGCTGATAACGCGTAGGATCTGCAATACCTGCCTGCACAAACCCCTGCTTGCGCAAACGGCAACTATCGCATTTGCCACAAGCCTCTCCTTGATCGTTCGCTTGATAACAGGATACGGTCAGACTGTAATCCACTCCGAGCTTAATCCCTAGCTGGACTATTTCCGCTTTGCTTAAATGGATCAGCGGAGTGCGGATATGCAATTTATTTCCTTCGGCTCCCGCGCGTGTTGCGAGATTGGCCATGGCTTCATAAGCGGCAATATATTCGGGGCGGCAATCGGGGTAGCCGGAAAAATCCACGGCGTTGACACCGATAAAAATATCATCGCAACCCAACACTTCTGCCCAGCCCAACGCAATCGATAAAAACACTGTGTTGCGCGCAGGCACATAGGTGACGGGAATACCGCCGGTTTCTTCTTCCGGTACATCAATCGCATCATCGGTCAATGCTGAACCGCCGATGGAACGCAAATCCAATTTAATCACTTTGTGCTCAACTGCACCCAGGGCTTTGGCGGTGCGCTCGGCAGCATGCAATTCCGAGCTGTGGCGCTGACCATAATCAAAACTCATGGAGTAGCAGGCGTAGCCTTCACTGCGCGCTATCGCCAATACAGTAGTGGAATCAAGACCACCGGAAACCAGCACTACCGCTTTTTTTTGCGCCATAACAACTACCGAAATAATAAAAATTTGAGAAAAAAAAGAAACATCAGTTATCGAACATTAATGACCAGGAGCGTCATTCCACAACAGCTTGTGCAGCTGTAATTGGAAGCGCACGGGAAGGTTATCTGCGAGAATCCACTCCGCCAGCGCCAATGGCGTAACCTGACCAAAACTCGGCGAAAACAAGACTTCTGCTACTTTGCCTGCAAGCTGATGCTCATCTAACTTGAAGCGTGCCCACTCGTAGTCGGCACGATCGCAAATCACAAATTTAATCTGGTCCTGCGCACTGAGCAGCGGGATATTTTCCCAACGGTTGCGCCCCACCTCACCCGAACCAGGAGTTTTCAAGTCCATGACTTTGACTACGCGCGGATCTACATCGTCCACTGGCAAAGCGCCGCTGGTTTCGAGCGATACATTATAGCCAGCATCACACAAGGCCGTCAGCAACGTCAGGCACTCGCGCTGCGCCAGCGGCTCACCGCCAGTAACGCAAATGTAACGCGGATTAAAACTGGCAACTTTGGCGAGAATTTCATCGAGCAGTAATCGCTCACCACCATAAAATGCGTATTCTGAATCGCAATAACCGCAGCGCAACGGGCAGCCGGTAAGACGCACAAATACGGTCGGCAAACCGACTGTTGTGGACTCGCCCTGCAGCGAATAAAAGATCTCGGTAATTTTTAAACTGGCTTGGGTCATGTGGATTGGACGTTGTGTTGCGAGCGGGAATCGGGCAGCGACCATCTGCATAAACCTTGCAACTGGTCGCAACTAAGGCGCGATAAGAAAGACGCGCAGTTTACCTAAAGGCAGCCGGCTATGCGAGGCCAATGCCATGCGGCGATTTGCCCTGCCGCTGCCGACGCTGTTATGCTGGCAGATCGCCGCTTTTTGTCAGCGCCACCTTTACTTCATTAACCCATGTAGCCAATGATCAAACCGACTAAAACCCGCCGTCAACTGCATCAGGAACTGGAACAACAAGTCCAGGAGTTCCTGCATAAGGGAGGGCATGTCAATGAAGTGCCACGCGGCCTAAGTGGTCGCCTCGATGCCAATGGCCCCTTGATCAGTATCTTCGATGGCACCAGTCAGGAGAATCGCACCCCTCTGCCCGAGGTAGTCGCCGCGATAGAAGCGCGCAAAAAACCGCAGTTGGCGCACAAACTCAAAAAACCGCGCCCGCGCAAGAAAGTGATTCTGGATGACTTTGGCCAACCCCTGCGCTGGGAATGGGTAGAGGAATAGCAAGCCCTGTGCGGCAGCTCAATAGAAAAAATGGCCGCTGGAATTCCTCAGCAGTCATTTTATTTACGAAAAAAGTCACAGGCATTGGGCTGCAAAATTTTAATCTCTAAAGTTCTCAAACTGCATTGGCATGCCCAACTCAGCGGCGCGCAATGCCGCAATGCACTCTTGCAAGTCGTCGCGTTTTTTTCCAGTGATGCGCACCTGCTCCCCCTGGATGCTGGCTTGAACTTTCAGCTTCTTATCTTTTACCAGTGCAACAATTTTTTTCGCCAAGTCTTTATCAATTCCCGTTCGCACAGTGACATCGCGCTTCACTTGTTTACCCGCGCTTTTTACCTGGCCGATTTCCAAACAACTCACATCAATACCATTTTTTGCCATAGCGGGCCTGAGTAAATCCAGCATTTGATCGAGCTGCATTTCAACATCAGAGGTAAGGGTAATCACATATTCTTTAAGTTCGAAACTTGCATTCACACCCTTAAAATCAAAGCGATTGGTGATTAAACGCTGGGCTTGATCAACCGCATTGGTCAAATTGTGTTTATCCACTTCGGACACTACATCAAACGATGGCATAACTAACCTCTTACAAACAAAATTAAATTGCTATTTAAACAATCAGCGTTGCAAACGCAATCGCACAAATCCAGAACAACAGCGAGCGCGAATACAGCGGCACGCTGGACTTTACCAAAGCAAACGAATACGCGGGTTCGGAGTGAGTGGTGATGACATCACCGGTCAGGTCCTCAATAATATCCTGCGTCTCTTCTTCCATCTCCTCCTGCATTTCGGCTTTTTCTGCAGGTTCCATCTGTGCCATAGCGGCAGCAGAACAATCAGTCGAGGCACCTAATGCACCGCGCAGGCATTCATTTAAGATGTAATCAGAAGGGCTGTGCATGTCCAATAAATTTTTGCGCAGCGGACAGGTTTCAAAATTGCCCACAAATGCCCAAGTGACCCCCATTAACCGCACCGATGGCAACTCCAGCAACCACAACCATTTACCCGCTGTTGTTGCAGCATCACTACCGTCTTCGGAAAAATCGCGATACAAAACACTCAAACGGTATAACAAGGCGCCAAAAGGTCCGGCAATAAAAAACCAGAAAAGCACGGCAAACATGCGCTCAAAACCGCGATAAGCAAATACCTTCAATGCCTCGGTATGCAGCCCGCGCCAGTCACTGACGTCAGCAGCGGGGCCACCTGTACTTAGACGATCCAATAATTGTGCAGCCGCGACAGTGTCTCCTCGAGTGGCGAGTGCAATATATTCCTGAACATCCGCCAAAATATTTCCGCGCCCAAGGCTGTAGAGCAAAACGGGAACATAGAGAAAAAATAACCACTGCTTGCCCGCAAGCTGATGCACCAATAAAAAGGCGAGCACCAACACGGATAAGGGAATCACTAGAGCCAGTGCGAGCGGTAACGCAGGTGCCGCAGAGAGGCCTGGAATTTTTTGCAGGCGACTAATTAACCATTTAAACCAACCGTCATAGTGGAGGATGCTGGCCGAGCCGAGCCAATAGACGATAGCGAGTACAGCAACCAAACTGAGAAAAATCATTTTTGTTAATCACTCGTCAGTCAATAGAGAGAAAAATGGCATTAGCCGAGAGAATTGCGATAACGCTGCCAATCAAACGCGGGCCCTGGATCGGTCTTTCGCCCGGGTGCGATATCTGAATGGCCAGTGATACGCTCAGGTGTTAGTTTAGGATAAGTCAGCAGTAACTGGCGAGAAACTTTCTCCAGCGACCGGTATTGCGCATCACTGTAGGGAATGTCGTCTGCCCCCTCCAATTCGATACCGATGCTGTAATTATTGCAGTCGGCAACGTTGGCAAAGCTAGAGCTACCCGCGTGCCAGGCACGCGCGTCAAACGGGACAAACTGTATGATTTTACCGTCACGTTCGATGAATAAGTGCGCAGAAACCTTGAGTTCAGCGATAGTTGAAAAGTACGGATGCAGGCTTGCATCCAATGCATTTTGAAAAAACTTCTGCACATAACCGCCGCCAAACTCGCCCGGTGGCAAGCTGATATTGTGGATAACCAATAGGCTGATATCAGTATTTTCAGGGCGAAAATTAAAATTGGGCGACGGACATTGCGTGGCACATTGCAGCCAGCCATCAATGATCATCGCGCCATTTTCAGGAATATCGCTCATCTAAACACCTTACGCGGGAATAGTCCGGTCTTGGGCCCACAAACGCAAACTCGCAATCTGCTCTGACATCACCACTGATAGCGGACTAGTCGCTGCAATTTCACTCAGCAGAATATCCGTGACTAGCGGCTTGCCTTCCGCACCCGCCGAATAGAGTGCGGCGATAATCGCCTGCTCAATTTCCGAACCAGAAAAGCCTTGGGTCGCATCAGCTAGTTGGTCGAGATTAAAATTAGCAACAGCACAATTGCGCTTACGCAGATGAATTGCAAAAATATCTTTGCGCACACTGTGCTCCGGCAGATCGACAAAAAAGATTTCATCGAGACGGCCTTTGCGAATTAATTCCGGTGGTAACCGAGAAATATCATTGCTGGTGGCGACGATAAATACACGTGTGCGCCGCTCTGCCATCCAGGTCAGTAATGTACCCAGCAAACGTTGTGATACGCCGTTGTCATTACCATCCTGCGCCATGCCTTTTTCAATTTCATCGAGCCACAACACACAGGGCGACATCGCATCGGCGAGTTTTAACGCCTCGCGCAAATTTCTCTCGGTTTCGCCGTGGAATTTATTGTAGAGCGCACCGACATCCATACGCATTAGCGGCAAGCCCCACAAGCCAGCAACCGCTTTAGCCGCGAGACTTTTACCGCCGCCCTGCACACCTAACAGCAAAATGCCTTTGGGGCGGTCAAGTTTGGAATCGTCATCGTTAAATGCATCGCGTCGGGTTAATAGCCAGCGCTTTAAATTGACCAGACCACCAACATTGGAGAAATCTTCGGTTTGCTGTTCAAAGCTGATGACACCTTCCATATCCAACAACGCAAATTTGGCTTTGTTGATGCGCGGCAGATCATCTTCGTTGAGCGAGCCATCATTCCAAATTGCCGAGCGTACCAAGCGACGCACATCGCTAACACTCATGCCTTGCAAATTGTTCACGACTTTTTTGAGGGTAATGTTATCGGTTTTGACACGCGCACCTGCGTGGCGATCGGACCAATCTTTTGCCTCCTCGCGAATAATTTCCATGATTTTGTCATCGTCAGGCAAGGTCAATGTATAGGCTGCACTGTAGCGCGTGAGCTCCGGTGGCAAACGCAACTGATAACTAAGCAGAACCAGTGTATGAGGCACAGCAAAATGGTTGAGTGCAATATCTTTTAGCAAGCGCACAACTTGCGGCTGATCGGTGAGAAAGGGGTGAATATCGCAAAGCGCAAACATGGCCGGTTGTTGCTGTTGTTTGATATAGCGCAACATTTCTTCCGGCTCATTCAGCTCACTGCCTTTGGGCACTAACTGCGGACCGAAATTCAGGCGGGTGAGCCCCTCCGTGATTGACCAGCGATGCAGATCCTTGCCGTGCTTGTTGGCTACTTTAAGCAGCACGTCCAGTGCTTTTTTTTCTTCGAAGGTTTCAATCACTAACAAAGGAATCCGGGAATCTAACAGCAGTTTTATTTCGTCAACGTCTTGCACGCTTGTCTCCTTTCAGCCGGGCGAATAGTTATAGTGGCTGAACAAGCATGAAGTGAGGATTGCATCCTTGCAATAGTTTTTTACGCGGTAAGTATGTTGCGGGGGTCAAGGGATGCTGATATCAATCTCCTGGCGCATGCGAATATCACTACTAGAGGCACCCACCTGGATCTCATAGCGACCAGCATCTACGGCATAGGCTTTTTTCTGTTCATCGTAAATAAGCAAATCCTTATTTGGTAACAGAGTAAAGCTCAACTCCTGCTGCTCGCCTTTTTGCAAATGCACTCGCTCGATTGCGCGCAACTCTTTTAGAGCACGGGAGCGCTGGGGATTAATAGGCTTGAGATACACCTGCACAACTTCGTCGCCCGCATATTTGCCTGTATTCTTTAACTGCATGCGCATCTTGATGGTTTCATTTGCCGCGAATTTTTTTTGATTCACCACCAGATTGGAATACGTGAAGTGCGTGTAGGACAACCCATAACCAAAAGGATAAAGCGCTTCACCACTGAAATAACGATAGGTGCGGTTGTGCATGGAGTAGTCGTCAAACGCGGGGAATTTTTCATCGGCTTTGTAAAAGGTAACGGGCAGACGACCGGCGGGATTCGCATCGCCAAACAGCACGTCCGCCATTGCACTGCCACCACGCTGACCGGGATACCAACCCATTACAATCGCGGGCAGATTTTGCTCGGCCCAATCAATCGCCATCGCAGCGCCTCCGGTGAGCACCATCACGACCGGCTTGCCCGTTTTATGCAGGGCTTCCAATAATTTTTGTTGGATCGCAGGCAAGCGAATATCGGTGCGATCACCACCAGCAAAACCGGGGTAATTCACTTTCATTTCTTCGCCTTCTACATCGCCCGTTAAACCGCCCACAAAAATAATGACCTCGGCGTCCTGCGCAATTTCAATGGCCTCTTCGAAGGGCGCCTTGGCATTAGGCAAACGCCAACCCAAACGCACTTCGGCATCGCGAATATCTTCAAAGTATTCGAGCCGGATGTCGTAGGCTTTGCCCGCCTCCAATTCAATCGACGCACTGTGGCTGCGCAAACGCTCAGCCAACGCCCAGGAATCGATCAGGGTTTTGCCATTAATTATTAAACGAACACCATCATTGGCGCTGACATTTAATTCGTACACGCCGGATACGGGTGGCAACAATTGGCCTGTCCAACGCGCGCTGTAATTATCACTGGGTAACCCGGCGCCTGCTGCAATTTCACCGCGCGCAACGAGCGAATCGGTTGGTGCGCCACGATCCCAACGAAAGGCAATTCGCGCATCAATACGGGTAAGCAATGGTGCACCGGTCAAATCAGCAGTTTTAAAATACTCGCCGCGTAAACCTTGTTCGTTCGAATTGGCCGAGGGGCGTAAATAAGTGGGTTCAATCACGGGCGCCGCGCGCGGATCTTCCCTTCCCTCAACCAAATCCACTCCGCGCGCATAACTTACTTGGGTATTAGGAACCGCCGCGCGAATGCCTTGCAAAATCGTCACGGGGGCCGCTGGTGTGCCGTAGTAATTACCAAGCAGCGACATCACTTCATCTGCTGTCGGTCCAATCACAGCAATTTTTTTCAATGACTTTTTTAAAGGTAGGATGCCGTTATTTTTTAATAACACAATTGATGACTGCGCAGCTTTGCGCGCGAGCTGATCATGTTCGGCGGATTGATTTATCGAATAGGGAATTTGTGCCCAAGGCACATCGCTATCTGCATCAAACATTCCCAAGCGGAAACGAGTTAAAAACAAACGCCGCAGCGAATCATCCAACTCCGCTTCCGCAATCAACCCTTTTTTAACTGCACCTACTAACGCTTGATAGGTTTTTCCGCAATTTAATTCTGTGCCTTTTTTACCACCGAGCGCTGGGGCTTCTTCAGCGGTTTTTACTATCTTGTGATGCAAAAAAATATCTTCAATCGAATCGCAGTCGGATACAACATAACCGGTAAAACCCCAGTCTTTACGCAGCACGTCAATTAATAAACGCTGGCTGGCCGATGCGGATTCACCATTGACGCGGTTGTACGCCCCCATCACTGAAGCAACGTTGGCCTCTTGCACCAAGGCTTTGAAGGCGGGCAAGTAGGTCTCATATAAATCGCGCTCACTGGGATAAACATCAAAACGGTGGCGATCTGCTTCCGGACCGCTGTGCACTGCAAAATGTTTAGCTGTTGCATCGGTTTTGCGATATTTGTGCGTGGGTGCATCTGCGTAATCACCTTGCAAACCTTTTACAAACTCAACCCCCATCCGGCCGGTAAGGTAAGGATCTTCACCGTAGGTTTCCTGGCCACGCCCCCAGCGCGGATCGCGAAAAATATTGATATTGGGCGACCAGAAGGTCAGGCCTTGATAGCGCAGCCGCTGATCGCGTTTAGCAAATGCATGATGCTTTGCGCGGCCTTCATGACTTATCACGCGCGCAACTTTACCCACCAGTTCAGGATCAAAAGTTGCCGCCAACCCAATCGCTTGCGGGAATACAGTCGCATCACCCGCGCGCGCCACGCCGTGCAACGCTTCATTCCACCATTCGTATTACGGTACATCCAAACGCGGAATGGCGGGAGCCTCGTTCAGCATCTGGCTGACTTTTTCCTCCAGCGTCATGCGCGCCACTAAATCTGCCGCGCGTACTTCAAAACTGCGCGATTGATCCTTGTAGATCGGGGTTTGTGTTATCGATGCCACTTGCTGGGAGAGACACAATGAAGAAGCGCCGACAATAAGCATCAACAGTAAAGTCCGACATAAAACCATGATGAGTTTCCACAATAGATCTGCAATCAAAACATTATTGTTGACATGACTATAAATAGGGTTTTTCTTGCATACAAGTAAAATAGGGTTAAGTGGCTACCGGATTTCTGTTTAAATAGCTTATCGCCCAAGGGGAAGCCATTATGCCCAGCACACAGTTAAGCCTGATCGACACACTTATCGTCAACGCGGACCGCGCCTTGCGAACCCTCGCAGCCGGAAGTGATATGACCAGTGAACGCGCATCGCCCGCTCGTTCATTAAATGAAGCCGATCTCAGCGAGGCCGAACGCAGAAAATCGGCGGCATTGATGCGCGTAAACCACACCGGCGAAGTCTGCGCCCAAGCGCTTTATCAGGGCCAGGCGCTGACGGCAAAATTACCTGATGTACGCGTCGAGATGGAAAAAGCAGCGGAGGAGGAAATCGATCATTTGGTCTGGTGTCAGGAGCGCATAGACGCACTCGGCAGCCACACCAGCTATTTGAATCCACTGTGGTATGGGCTTTCATTTGCGATTGGCGCCGGTGCAGGTTTGGTTAGCGACAAAGTCAGTTTGGGGTTTGTTGCCGCAACCGAAGATCAGGTCTGCAAACATTTACAAGATCACTTACAAGAATTACCGGAGCAGGATGTCCGCAGCCGCGCGGTCGTCGGACAAATGCTGGAAGATGAAGCGCGCCATGCGGATATGGCATTGAATGCCGGGGGTTATAACTTTCCAACACCAGTGAAAGGATTAATGACGCTGGTATCCAAAGTGATGACAACAACCAGTTATCGAATCTAACGACAAAATCTTCGCGTAAAACAATGCCCGCGCTTAGCGGGCATTTTTATTTCACAAAACCAATTCTAAACTTAGGCTTCGCGGATCTCATAAGAGTGAGTGATTTCTACTCCGCCAGCTTCCAACATAATCGATGCCGAGCAGTATTTGGTGGCTGACAACTCCACCGCGCGTTTTACCTGTGCTTCTTTTAATTCTTTGCCGGTGACCAAAAATTTCATATGAATTTTGGTAAACGGCGACGGCACCCCTTCGGCGCGTTCCGCATCCAGCTCGCAGCGGCAATCTGTTACCTGCTGACGCGCCTTAGCCAGAATGCTCATGACATCAAATGAAGAACAACCACCCAAACCAATCAGCAGCATTTCCATGGGGCGAACCCCTGTATTGCGGCCACCGTGATCCGGAGGACCATCCATCAATACTGCATGGCCACTGCCCGATTCGCCTAAAAATTGCGCACCATCAACCCATTTCACTACTGCTTGCATAATCGTACCCGTTGTAAGAATGCCCAAGAAAATTGGCGCCTAGCCTATCACAGCGAGGCGAAAAATCGAAAATGGCGTCAAAATCAACAATTATCCTACAAATGGTGACTTTTTGTAGACAATTCAATTGTCTAGGCTTATAACTGCATCACAAATTTTCAGCTTGTCATGGCATATCTATAGCAGTGTGATGGCCTTGTCGTCATAATAAATTTCATATTTGAATTAGTAATATAAAAATCCATCAACAGGAGCCACACCTTGGTCGCTGTCTCGCTTACACCGCACATTAAGAATGTGGAAGAGTTTTTAATTCATTGTCACCGTCGCCGTTATCCCGCCAAAAGCACCATTATTTACGCGGGCGACAAAAGTGATTCGCTGTACTACATCGTTAAAGGTTCAGTCACTGTATTGATCGAAGACGATGAAGGCCACGAGATGATTGTCGCCTATCTAAATGATGGCGACTTCTTCGGTGAAATGGGCTTGTTCGACGAGAAAGATTCGCGTAGCGCTTGGGTGCGCGCGAAATCCGAATGTGAAGTAGCTGAAATTAGCTATGCCAAATTCCAGGAAATCTCTGAAACCCATCCTGAATTTCTGTTTGCACTGGGCAGCCAGATGGCTCGTCGCCTGCGCGCTACGACACGTAAGGTTGGCGATCTGGCCTTCCTTGATGTGACCGGCCGTGTTGCGCGCACCTTGCTGGAACTCTGCAAAGAACCCGATGCAATGACTCACCCGGATGGTATGCAAATTAAAATCACCCGTCAGGAAATTGGCCGTATTGTTGGCTGCTCCCGCGAGATGGTTGGCCGCGTACTCAAGACCTTGGAAGAGCAAGGCTTGGTGATGGTAAAAGGCAAAACCATGGTGGTTTACGGCACTCGCTAATACATTTGCTTAAGGCAAAAAAACAAAGCCCGCACAATGCGGGCTTTGTTTTTTCTACTGACTGTAAAAAGACAACGCTGGGGGAAATATAGTTATTGGGAGAAAAACTCTGCCAATGCGACGCCCGGCTCATCTGCGCGCATGAAGGCCTCACCCACCAAAAACGCATTTACATTTTTGCTGCGCATGGCCTGCACATCGGCTGGTGCAAGAATTCCGCTTTCTGTTACTACAATGCGATCGCTGCCGATTTTATCCAGCAGCTTGTATGTCGTTTCCAGAGTTACATCAAAGGTGTGCAGATTACGGTTATTAATACCGATCAGTTTATTCTCCAACTCCAGCGCAATATCCAGCTCGACTTGATCGTGCACTTCTACCAATACATCCAACCCGATTGATTGCGCAAGCGTATTAAGTTCCTTTAATTTTTCTGGTGACAGTGCGGACACAATCAAGAGCACGCAATCAGCCCCCATGGCACGCGCTTCGTAAATTTGGTATTCATCAACGAGAAAGTCTTTACGGATCACCGGCAAACTTACCGCTGCACGCGCCTGCTGCAAATATTCATCTGCACCCTGGAAGAAATCCACATCAGTCAGGATTGACAGGCAAGCAGCGCCACCTTGTTCATAAGAGCGGGCAAGTTCAGAGGGAACAAAATGCTCGCGAATCACACCTTTACTGGGTGATGCTTTTTTAATTTCAGCTATCACGCCGGCTTTGCCTTGCGCGATTTTATTTTC
>NZ_JBRFPI010000005.1:0-32906 GCF_053579595.1 Cellvibrio sp. | reverse complement strand
CCGCCTCCGGGGTTCCGGAGGCGGCTTTTTTACATCTGACCTGAGCGATTAATCGTTCAGATCTTCGTCATCATCAATACTGTCATCGCCTGCTTCACGCGGTTTGCGAATACGGTGCGCAGCTAAAATCTCAACGTAAAAACTATCGCCACCAGCAACCGCAACTTCATCCATCTTTTTGGTGAGTTCACCCAAACGCACGACTTCTGCGACATCCGCCGTCACGCCGAATTTGCAATCGAATGCCCAGTAATCGACACCTTTTGGCAGGGTTTTGCGGCGTTCGCGTTTTACGTATTTGCGCACTTCGTGCTTGATGGCCTCCAATACGCGGTCACTATTTTTGCCTTCGACATGGAGTTTGAACGTCTTTTTCATGGTTTACCTATAAGAATTTGAATCGGGAACAGCCATAACCAGGCTGGATCGCGGGCGCGCATAGTAACACGGGCGCCCTAACCTGCGCTGGCTCTATCAGCGATGGCCAAGCCGTCCAAGCGGCGCCCGATAAATCAACCAGAGCCCTGCACCAATCACAGCGGCAGTTGCGCCCATATCCCGCCAGGTGTGGTAGCCAAGATAAAACATCAGCTCACCGTAGGCCAACAGGCTCGTGCCCAGCAGAATCCACACTAAGCGAATACGCAATTCGACACCGATAAAGACCGCCAAAGACAGAGCCGCAGCCGTGTGGGTTGAGTAATCCAACCCCATGGTAGACCACCAATGCCAGCGGTTATCGGCCAACATCAACCCATACACCAGCAGTGCTGACGCCACTAAACGCAACCAAAACCAGCGCTGGCCGTTCATCCATTTAACGGTTGCGACACCCAATGCAATGGCTAATAGCAGCGGTACATAGGCATCGGCGATTTGGTCGAGTATGGCATTCATGGATTATTGGCTCATTGAGGATAAAAGCCGCCGCAGGCTAATTCATCGATCGCCGAATGCCAAGGCCTTTTCTATAGGCTTTACCCCATAAGATGGCTATAATGCGCGCCTTCTTTTTCTGCGCGTTTTTCGATCAACGGTTTATCTAACCGCGATTCGGCAGCGCGCATCACCCAGCGTAATTCCAAGCAGGTAGTCGTTCGATGTCCACCACTGAAGTGCCCAGCAAAAAGCTCTATATCAAAACCCATGGCTGCCAGATGAATGAATACGATTCATCGCGCATGAAGGATTTGTTGGGTGAATCGCACAACATGGTGCCCACCGAAGACCCGGAGGATGCTGATGTCATCCTCATCAATACCTGCTCCATCCGTGAAAAAGCGCAGGAACGCTTGTTCCATGAGCTCGGCCGCTGGAAAAAACTCAAGAAAAAGAACCCGGACCTGGTAATTGGTGTCGGCGGTTGTGTTGCCAGCCAGGAAGGTGCTGCTATCGCTAAACGCGCGCCCTATGTGGATTTGATTTTTGGCCCACAAACCCTGCATCGCCTGCCGGAAATGATGGAAACCAAGAAAAACAACGGCGTAGTCGTGGTCGATGTCAGCTTTCCAGAAATTGAAAAATTTGACCGCTTGCCACAACCCGATGCCGATGGCGTCAGCGCCTTTGTATCAATCATGGAAGGCTGCTCCAAATACTGCACTTTCTGCGTAGTACCCTACACCCGCGGTGAAGAAGTCAGCCGCCCGGTGGCAGATGTCATGACTGAAATCATGCACCTGGCAAAACAAGGTGTACGCGAAGTGAACCTGCTTGGCCAAAACGTGAATGCCTATCGCGGCGATACAGCAGACGGAACCCAGATTGATTTGGCGGAATTGATTACCTACGTTGCTGCGATCGATGGTATCGATCGCATCCGTTTCACGACATCGCACCCGGTGGAATTCAGCGATGCGCTGATTGAGGTGTACAACCAGGTTCCCGAATTGGTAAGCCACCTTCACTTGCCGGTGCAGAGCGGCTCTGACCGTATATTGATGGCAATGAAGCGCGGCCACACCGCGCTGGAATACAAATCCAAATTGCGCCGCATCAAAAAGAATCGCCCTAATATCAGTTTCTCTTCGGATTTTATTATCGGCTTCCCCGGTGAAACGGATGCCGATTTTGAAGCAACTATGAAGCTGATCCAGGATATGGATTTTGATACGTCATACAGTTTTATTTACAGCGCCCGCCCGGGAACTCCCGCTGCCGATTTTCCAGATGACACGCCGGAAGAAGTTAAAAAACATCGCCTTGCTATTTTGCAAGATCGATTGATCCAGCAAGCCCTCGCGATCAGCCGCCGCATGGTGGGCAATACCGAGCGCATTCTGGTGACCGGTTATTCCAAAAAAGATCCTGGGCAACTTTGCGGCCGCACTGAAAATAATCGGGTGGCGAACTTCCGCAGCGACAATGCCGATTTGATTGGTAAATTTGCTGATATTCTTATTGAAGAAGCGCTGACTAATTCATTGCGCGGAACCTTGGTAAGTTCAGAATTGGATGCGGATTGGGTTAAATAATTAATTAGAAAAAATGCACAGAAATATACAAAAAAAAATCCCCGTGTTGGTAATACCAACACGGGGATTTTTATTTGCCAAGACTGCAGGTAAAACTATCGACAGTTAAAACCTAGCAGTTCTTGTCGGATGCCTCTTCACAGGCATCCTCAACACCGTCCTTGATTTCATCCGCGGCGTCATCCAAGGTATCGCGGGTCTCATCAAGCGCTTTATCAACATTCTCACCCAACTTTTCTGCTGACCCGTCGTTGGAGTCACATGCAGCCAAGGGCTCAGCTAATAAAGCGATGATATATTCACGTTGTAGTAAATTCATAAAAACTCCTTATGCAGTGATTGTATCGACACAGAACACGTAGCGTAATACGTGCCAATCCTGCAAAACACAGAGTTGGAGGGGACATTACAGGTAAAGGAGGTGTAAATAGAATCAGAAGGACATTTTAATTTTGTATGTTTTACAAAATCTCAATAGAACTACCAAATTACCTAGCAATCCACTAAAAAAACAATTCACTCTCATTACTCAGGCCAATATAGCCTCAAGCTGCGCAAGCGATACCGGTTTTAATAGGCTCGCCGTAACACCCACATCTGCAGCCCGTTGAGGATTAACTGCTTCTCCGCTGGCAATGATAATGCGCAGTTGAGGGTTTAACTTATGAATTTGCGCCGCACAGTCATAACCATTCATATCAGGTAAGTTCAAATCGATCAGCACCGCATCCGGGTTGTGTTGCTCAATTGCTGCCAAGGCTGCAGTAGCATACTGGGTGCTAAATACTTGCCAACCCATAAGGGTTAATAACCCCTCCATTGCTGCTAACGCATCAGCATTATCTTCCACGACTAAAATGGATTTTTGTTGTGGTGGTATTACCAGATCATTCTTTGCGGGCCCACTCTTTGCCGGAGACAGAAATCGAGATAAACAATTATAAAGCCGGGTTTGATCAAGTGGCTTACTTAAATACGCAGTGAAACCCGATTCAAAACACCGATCCATATCACCCTTCATATGTGCTGCGGTCAGTGCCACCAGCGGCCGCGTAAAACCCTGATAGCGCAATTGCTGCGCAGCCTGATGCCCATCCATAACCGGCATATGGATATCCATCAAAATCAAATCAAACGTTTTATCGGCAAGGTTATCGGAATTAACGATACGGATAACATCCGCGCCATCGGTGGCATAAACCACTTCCGCGCCGGTAAGTTGAACAAATTGCCCGATCAGAGTACGTATATCGCGCAAATCATCCGCTACTAGTACGCGGCCAGCAAATTGTGGTATCTGTACGTGAAGCTCTTCCGGCTTATCAAAATTTAACGCGAGAATTTCGGTTTCTACACATTCAAGATGGTCCAACTCCAAGGTAAAACTGAATTCACTCCCGACGCCAACTTCACTGCGGACCTGAATACTACCTCCCAAGCGTTCCACTAACTGTTTACTAATCGTCAACCCCAGCCCGGTGCCCGCACGTGGATGAACTTGTGCATTTTTTGATTGCACGAAGGGCTCAAAAATAACTTTAAGAGTCTCAGCACAAATCCCGATTCCGGAATCTTTTACACAAAAACAGATTTTATTATTCCCATTCTCCTCAAGCCAATCAATCTTTAACAAGACTTCACCTTCACGGGTGAATTTAATCGCATTGCCCATCAGATTTAACAAAATTTGTCGCAAACGCATTTGATCGCTATAAATAACAATGGGTAATGGCTGCGGTGCTTCTATGCGCAACTGCAGATTTTTGTCAGCTGCAGCACCCTGCATCAAAAAATAAATATCAGTGAGAAATGCTGAAAGCGAAATGGGTTGCTTTTCCAGCTCCAACTTACCCGCCTCAATTTTGGAGAGATCCAAAATATCATTGAGTAATCCAAGTAAGTGTTTGCCATTACGATGCACGACACGCAAATGCGCAGAGCTTTCTGAATCATTACTTTTATTCAGTAATAATTCAGTAAATCCTAAAATGGCAGAGAGTGGTGTACGCAATTCATGGCTGAGATGGGCAAGGAATTCACTTTTTGAACGGTTTTCAGCTTCTGCCTTTAACCGCTCCACTCGTTCACGCTCAACTTCACGGCGCGCCAATGCATAACGGATTGCACGCGCCAGTTGTTCGGCACTGAGTTTGGACTTTACTAAATAATCAACAGCACCTGCCTGTAACGCCTGACGATCCACCTCAACCTGATGCATACCCGTAAGCAAGATAACCGGGCCAGAAAAACCTACTTCATTGGAAAACTTTAACAATTCGATTCCGTCACGTGCGCCGAGTTTATAATCCATTAAACACAGGTCGTGCCTATCCTCTGCTAATAATCGCTGCCCCTCCTCATAGGTCGGGGCCCAATCCAGGATGCAGGTTTGGCTAATATCCTCGAGTAAATCCTTAACGAGTATGAAATCGTCTTCATCATCATCGATAATTAGTAGCTTTACATGATGCATGTTGGCTTTTTTGCCTCCTTGATAGTTACGGCAGCTCCACAAACTCTACCCAATATTTTCCCAAAGTGCGCATCAATTCAACCAATGCATCAAAGGTAACGGGTTTGGTGATATAAGATGCAGCACCAAGATCGTAGCCTTTCACCATATCCTCCTCCGCTTTTGATGTTGTTAAAATCACAACCGGGATACGACGCAATCTAGGGTCAGCTTTAATTTCTGCCAGCGCTTCACGGCCATCCATTTTTGGCATGTTTAAATCCAATAAGATCAAACCTGGCATTGGGTATAAGGCGCGATCACTAAAATCATCATCACCGCGCAAATAGCTTAACAATTGCACGCCATCCTCAACAAAATGCAATTCATTGAGCACACGGCTTTCATGCATAGCTTCTTGTGCTAACAAACGATCATCAGCATCATCATCCGCCATTAAAATGATTAAGGTTTTTTTGGGAACATTCATAGGTACATCCTTAGTTTGCTAAAATAGCGACATCTCACTGCTATGGAGCATCCGCAAGCAAATCGATTAAAGGCTCTATCACCATTTGTGTCATAGGTAGAGAGATTGTAAATATTGCACCTTCACCGGGTTCACTCTGCGCTGTAATTGTACCGCCGTGGCGTTCAATAATTTTTCGACATAAAGCCAAACCTATACCAGTACCGGAATACTCATCGCGTCCGTGCAAACGCTGGAATAAGCTAAATACCCGCTCAGCATATTGTGCCTCAAATCCGATACCTTGATCGGCGAAGCGTAAACAGCACCAGTGACGCTTATCATCCGCTATAGGTGATGCCAGGTTACTTTCGCAGGTGATGGCAATAATAGGGCGCGCATCAGGCGAATGAAACTTCAAACTATTGGCGACCAGATTCATAAACACTTGCGCCATTTGCGATGCATCGGCATCAATTGTTGGCATAGGATCTATATGTAATTGGGCATTGGTTTCTTCAATCGCATAATCAAGATCATCCATCACCCTATACATGACTTCATTTAAATCGACCCTAACAAATGGCCGCTGTTTTGTGGTCACGCGTGAAAAACTTAATAGATCATCAATTAACGCTGACATACGTTCAGACGCAGCCTGCATACGCACAACATAGTTTGAACCTGTCTCACCTAACTGACCTGAAAATTTTTGTTGCAATCGATCACCAAAGGCACGGATTTTACGCAAGGGCTCTTGTAAGTCATGGGAGGCAACAAAGGCAAACTCTTCCAACTCCCGGTTACTGCGCTGCAATTCCTCGGAATATTGCAGTAACGCCTGGGTGCGCACACCAACCTTTTCTTCCAGTTCGGCATTAGCGAGCGCGAGAGCTGAATTCAATTCAGCTACTTTATTAGAATTACGGTACAACGTATAAAAAACACCTAACGATAAAATCAACCCAATACCATTCGCCAGCAACAACGCCATGAGAATAAATTGCTTATTCTCTGCCGCGACCACTTTGTTCTTTTCCAGCAAGGTAAACTCTTCATTTTCCATTTCACCCAATAACTGTGAAATAGCACGCATCAATTCAATACCTTCATCGGTTTTAACCTGACGTATTGCCGCTCGAATTTCATCCCTATCGGTCAATGCCACAATCCGTTGCATTTCATCAATTTTTTTTCTTACATAGTTGTGGAGAAGCTCGAAACGATTTTTTTGTTGCGGTAACTGGGTTGTGGATTCACCTAATCGATTTAACAAATCATCGACCACAACTAATGTTTGGTGATAGGGCTGAAGATAATCGGCATCTTCAGTGAGCAAGTAACCTCTCTGACTAGATTCAGCTGCCGCAAGCTCCCTATTTAAATCTTTAATAAAATTAATTGTTTGCAAGGTGTTGTTGATGCTGATGTTATTTTCAGTAATTACATCAATCGAACGATAGGCAAGTACAGCACTAACAGCAAAAAAGGTAATGGCAGCAGAAAGCGCCATTACCCACACAGAGCTAGGCAGCTTATTGATAATATATTTATTGAAAGGATTGTTAATGATTAATGAGTCACTACTCACTTATCCCCACCCTCGCTATTACTATCGAGCGCTCGAGTAAACCGGGTATTGTGCAGTGTTTCAAGCACTTGGCTACACTGCTGGCACTCCGCCAAAATAGTCTCAAATATACTGATTGCTTTACGTATATCCCCAGTACGCTCCAGGGTTAACTTACCCAGCTCCGCATTAATTGAAATGGTATTAAGAGGGTTGCGCAAGTCATGCACAAATCGATTTTTTTCGCCGTCCATATCCAACTCCTATAACTCAACATTGCCATAACTATTTAATCGGTTATAGAGTGTTTTTAAACTGATACCAAGAATATCGGCAGCCTGCTTTTTATCGCCATCAAAATGCTCCAGAGTAGACTCTATAAGCTCTCGTTCAACCTCTTCAACTGTTTTCCCAACACGAATACCCGCTTGCGACTGATGAACAACTTTCGAAAAAGGTGATGTAAGATTTTCAGGCAAAACCAATACTTTTTGTTTTTGATCAGCCATAATGTAAGCGCGATGAATAGCATGGCGCAGTTCGCGTACATTGCCCGGCCAATCATAATCAATCAATCGTTTCATCGATTCGTCATTAATACCTATTGCGCCATCATATTCCTGATTAAATCCAGCCAAAAAATGCTGGACCAATAATGGGATATCTTCCTTGCGTGCGCGCAGGGGTGGAATATGAATGGGAAACACCGCCAAACGAAAATATAAATCCTCTCTCAAGCAACCCTGCACGGCCATATCTTGTTCGGTACGATTAGTTGCGGAAACAACCCTACCCTCAATATCAACACTCGTTGTGGCGCCCAAGCGAGTCACTTTCTGAGTTTCTAATACACGTAATAAATTAGGTTGAAGATCAATTGGCATTTCCGTAATTTCATCTAGAAATAAAGTTCCCTTATTTGCCTGTTCAAATACGCCAATTTTTCGATGGGTTGCACCGGTAAAAGCCCCCTTTTCATGACCAAATAATTCGCTATTGATCAACTCACGTGAAAAAGCGCCACAGTTGGCCGCAACATAATCCCCCTCTACTTGGCTAGCATAATGAATCGCTGCCGCCACCATTTCCTTTCCTACACCGCTCTCCCCCAACAACATAACATTGGCTTTGGTTGCTGCCACCCGCTCAATCATTTCATATAGATGACGCATGGCTGCAGACTCACCAACCAAATAACCAAAATGTATTTTGATTGAAGGCTCGGATTTGGCAATAGCCAGCTTTTTTTCTTCAAAGAGTGATTCTAGTTGTTGTAAATCTATGGGCTTGATGAGGTAACTTATATTTGACCCGTATAAATTTTTTACAATAGATTTAATAGAAGGGTGACCGGTAATAAGCGTAATTTTTGTGGTATTCGGGGTGGGCAAGGCTTCCAGCAAATGCAACCCACTACCGTCGGGCAGGATTAAATCCAGAATCATATGTGTATAGACATTTTTGCTGATCAACTCCCGCGCCTCCGCAACAGAATCTGCAGCAGTGACACTATGCCCCAATAAACCCAGTAGTTGCACAGTTGCATCCAGAAAACGTTTATCGTCGTCAACCAGTAAGACATCAGCCACAATCAAACTCCTCTTGTTAGCTAGCTTCGAGGCTTATTCTAGCATCAGTCAGAGAGAAGAAAGCAGCAGCTATAACTAACTTAGCGATGCAATTCACTTTTTAGTGACAATTAAGCGCGGTGACCAAAATCTCAAACCAGACAAAGCAACACGATATAGCTGATGCGACATATGGCTGTTAGCCCCCAATCCGAGTTGCGTAACGACTCCAGCAATAAAAGGAGCTATTGCAAACGTAATCAGAAAAGAACTGAATTTAGACGTGTTGATTCTTGCACACCAACATTGCTGCAACACTGCATTTTGCAACAATAGCTGGTCATTCTTTTGCTTTATCTCTGCCATTAATTCCATCTTGCATACTCCGTACAAAACAATCAATTTGCAAGCGCGTACAGGGCAGGGTCATTCGTGTGCGATATTTTACAAACAACAAACGACAGACTAGTAACAACAATACCTGAAGCAAAAAAAACGTCAGCATACCCAAACCGACCTGCCCACTTGCTGCAAATACCGACCACGCCATAAGTGTAGAAAAAGCACACCACGTCAATAACATAACGGGCATCATTAATAACCACAACATGATTAACTTAGGGAAAGTACGAATAGCAAGTAAAGCCTCTACCCTAGCCAAATCGACAACACCACCAATAAAGCCTACCAATTCCTCTCCGAGCTGCAGGGTTTGCGCTACATCGGATGCCCAACTGGCAGAAGAGTGTGGCGACGCATTATTTCCCGCCACACTTTCTCCTGAACATTTATCGCCTAAAAAATTCCCCTGAGGATTTTTAACATCAGGGGAATTTTTTTCATGATTATGGCTATTCATGAGCTGACAACTCAGTGGCGACGTTGCAATAAATAAGACACTAACCAACCCGCCGCAAAAGCGACACCCACAGTCACCAGGGGTTTAGCCCTAACAACTTCTTCAGCCTTTTCTTCCAACTCCAAGGCGCGTGCTTTACCTTCCTGAAGGTGAATTTTTGCGTTAGCAGCAGTCGCACTGCCAATAGAACCAACAGCGTCATAAATACTGGAAGTTGCTTCTTTAAATTGCGCAATAGCTTCTGACATAGAGATATCGTCCAATTTACCATTCTCATTACTTTTTACTGAAGCTTGAGTAACCATGGGATATTACCTCTCAGATTATTTAATGAAACACATTAAGGATTGGGTAAATTACTAAGACTTACGCTAGCAACATGGTGATATTAATGTTTAAAGACGACGACGACCGAAAATCAGCGACAATACAAAAAGCACCAAAAACACAAAAAATAATATTTGTGCTATTCCGGATGCCGCACCAGCAATGCCACCAAAACCGAGAAGACCGGCAATAATGGCAACGATAAAAAATACCAACGAATAATAAAGCATGTGATTCTCCTTTTTTAGCATTCGCATTGTTACTTACAATGAACGTGCCAAGTTGCTATCTATTGGCAGAAAACACATATTGTTCTTTGAAATAAACAATTAAGATAAAAAAGAGATAAAACCAGAGGGTTCATGCACTTAATAGCATGATCGACAATACTGATGATGGTGTATAGATAGTAATTATGCTTAAAATCAATTTATCAAAAAAAAATTAAAATATAAATATTGCAAAGGTTACAAAAGGCAGAAAACCTTACACTACAAAAATCGTATTACCCCCTTCTTTCGCAGCAGTTATCGCCATCCAGCACATTGATCCAGCAACCAATTAAATCAAGGTGTGAAGACAATATTTTAAAACAAACCAGCAGAGGAATCGCAATTAACAGCCCGATTACGCCCCACACCCAACCCCAGACAAACATCCACAACACTACCAATAAGGGGTTCATATTAAAACGTTGACCCAATATCGTCGGCGTGATCAGTTGTGATTCAATAAAATTTAATAACAGAAAGCTTCCAGGCACCATGAGCGCCATACCCCAGGTTTCATATTCAATGAAACCCACTCCCGTCAATATGAGCGATAAAACCAAGGGGCCGATATAAGGTGCAAAATTCAAGATGGCCGCTAAAGCCCCCCAGAGGAATGGATCGTCTACACCCAACAACACCATTACGCAGGCTGTCGCCAGCCCTAAACCAATATTAATGACGGAAATCAACAATGCATAACGGGAAATATCATCACGTACAGTTTGAAAAATAATAACCGCTTTCTTTTTTTCAGCAAAAGATGATTGGGCACGCACCAAATTTCGCATTAAATTATCGCCATATACGAGAAAAAAATAGGTGATTACAAACACTGCAGTAACTTCTATCAAAAATATTGCCGTAGTTCCTGCAACCACAGAGAACGCCGACAGGAAAATAGTTTCCAGCGCATCACCAACCGCCCCACTTTGCCCCTCTGCATCGGGCAATATCTGTGCAGTGAACAGATTAAACCTATCTGAGAATCCATTCATTTGGACTGCAAGTTTGTCGCCCAAAGCTGGCAAACTATCCAGCCAGTGGCCTGCCGGCCCAACAAGAATCATAAAGGTAGTCCCCATACCCACAATCAGAAGGAGCACAACCAATGCTGCGGCAAGGGCATGTGGCACTTTACAACCAGCAATAAAACGAACCAGTGGGCTAGAAAATAAAGCTATAAAACCTGCTACGAATATGGGAAGTATCAATGTGCGGCAAAAATACAGGGTATAAAGTACTGCTATAACAACTAATACATTCAGTGCCAACGCAATAACACCGTCTTTTCTGCTAGTAGGCTCACGAATGATAAATGGGCTATTCATATGACCGTCCTCGATATACTGCAGTGGTCGGAGACTCCTGCCATTTTCATACCACATGCAACATACATTCAAAAATCATGATCTAATTAGAATGTGAAGTGTTCGGAAAATTAAAAAATTTGTAGTTTTTTCAAATTTTTTTATATTTTTTATATTGTTTTAAAACAAAAACCCATAATTAAAATCTACAGAAAAATCAATAAAAACAGGGGTTTTCAGGTTAATTTTAGATAATTGGCATAGAATCAGCATCACTTTTTGCACGCGCTTTAAGTTGAACGCGTAAACTACTTTTTAACTTACTGCCTTAACGATTGGCCGATTTAAACTGTTAGCAAAAGGAGAACATCATGAAATCGACTTTGTTTTATTCGATTACCATGCCACTAAGTGCATTCGCACTGAGTGCTTCCATGTCAGTAGCTGCCGCCAACAAAGAGCCAAGCATAACCAACATCACCTACACCGAAAAAAAATCAGCTGCCGAATTTTGGGCCGAATTTAAACAAGACAGTGAACAAACCTGGCAGGATAGTAAGTCCGCATTCAAAGATGGCTGGATTGAAAGCAAGTTGGAGACTGCGCTGATCCTCAATAAACACCTCAACCCATTTGAAATAGATATTCGAGTGGATGGCGATAGAGCCACACTGGAAGGAGAAGTGCATTCTAATATCGACAGAGAGCTCGCTGAAAATATTGCATTGGGTGTTGAAGGTATTGACGTGGTGACAAACAAAATAAAGGTGATTGAAAAACCCGCCAAGGTAACGGAGTCCACTCCCGTAAAGGGTCGTAGTTTTGCACAGTATGTGACAGATGTTTCCACGACTGCAGCGATTAAAACTGAGCTTTTAGCATCCAAAAATATTAAAGGTCTCGACATTAATGTAGATACCCTTAACGACAAAGTGACATTGTCAGGCAAAGTAAAATCACAGGAAGAAAAAGCTTTGGCGCAAGCTATAGCAGCCAAACATAATGATGTGAAAGGTGTAGTGAATAACTTGCTCGTAAAATCTTGATTGCAACAGCAAATATTACCGGGGCGCCAGCCGCCCCTCATCTACAGTCATCTGAAATCAAAAATAACAACAAATACAAAGAGTTACTAAAACAACTTAAAAAAAAATTCAAATTAGGGAGCCATTCAGCACAGATTCAGCAGCAATTTAGGCTTTATCACTCCCGCCGAATGGTTTAGTCTTGGTTTTCATCGAGTCACAAGAGCTTACCAATTACTTTGAACACTCAGGTTATCGCCCCCCCGGAAATAGTCACCCAGCCATTGACGCTGGAACCCAGTGATAGTCGTCGCCTTGCCAATCTCTGCGGCCTTCTTGGTCAACATCTGCGCCAGATTGAAGAGCGCCTGGAGATAGAAATCCGCCATCGTGGTAGTGAATTCGAATTGACCGGCCCTTCACCCAGAATTCGTGCGGGCGCAGAGCTGCTGCGCAACCTCTACCTCGTAACCGAACAAAACGAACTCACCCCCGATGAAGTGCATTTAGCACTGCAAACTTCTGGTATTGAACAACTTATGGAACAACTCGATAACGCCGACGCACAAGCGCTGAGCGGCGAATCACCTGCACCTACTGAAAGCTTAAATAGCGACGAAGGAAGCATTACCCTCATCCGCACCAAAAAATGCACGATTAAACCGCGCGGCTTGAACCAACAACGCTATGTGCGTGCCGTACAAAAACACGATATCAACTTTGGTATAGGCCCGGCAGGTACTGGTAAAACCTATCTCGCCGTTGCCTGCGCGGTAGAAGCGCTGCTAAAGAATGAGATTGAACGTATTCTTCTGGTACGCCCGGCAGTAGAAGCAGGCGAAAAGCTCGGCTTCCTACCCGGCGACCTCGCCCAGAAAGTTGACCCTTATTTACGCCCACTCTATGACGCCCTGTTCGAAATGCTGGGTTTTGATACCGTCGGCAAACTAATGGAGCGCGGGGTTATTGAGGTTGCACCACTAGCATTTATGCGCGGCCGCACCCTGAACAACTCCTTTGTTATTCTCGATGAAAGCCAAAACACCACACGCGAACAGATGAAAATGTTCCTGACCCGTATAGGCTTTGGCACTACGGCGGTCATTACTGGCGACCCAACCCAAATCGACTTACCACGCGGCATGGCCTCCGGCCTGCGCCATGCAATTGAAGTGTTGGATAATGTCAATGGCATTAGTTTCACTAACTTCACATCCAAAGATGTGGTCCGCCATCCGATTGTTCAACGCATCGTAGAAGCGTACGAAGCCTTTGAGCAACAGCAGCCGAAGCAAGACTAAGCGCTATGGCCTATCAAATTGATATTGAAAGTAACAGCGAAAGCCAGCAAATCCCTGCGGTGGCTGATCTGGAACGCTGGATTAGTGTCGCCCTACAAAGCCAAAAGCTTGAAGAGGCGGAGGTCAGTGTTTATATCGTCGATGAGGACGAAAGTCAGGAATTAAATGCGCAATACCGGGGAAGAGATTACCCAACAAACGTACTCTCCTTCCCCGCTGATATTGCAGAGGAAGTTGGAGTGCCACTGTTGGGCGATCTGGTAGTCTGCGCCCCGGTGGTGGAACGGGAAGCGCAAGAGCAAGGCAAAACGTTGCAGGCACATTGGGCGCACATGCTGATCCATGGCACCCTGCATTTAGTCGGCTTCGACCACATTGATGACGATGAGGCCGAAGCGATGGAAACCCTGGAAACCCAAATCTTAACTGGTTTAGGGTATCCTGCCCCCTATCAAGAAATCACTGAAGAATAAAAGACCTTGGGAATTTACATCATGTCGGACGACCATCCGAGTAGCACCACTACCGAAAAACACGAGCGCCACGAAAAGCATGAGAAATCATGGCTGGATAAACTGCTCCATGCATTCAGTGCGGAACCAAAATCCCGCGATGAACTATTGGAAATCATTAAAGATGCCGCCGACAATCAATTGTTGGATCAGGAAGCCTTAAGCATTATCGAGGGCGCGCTGGATGTATCATCCCTGCAAGCGCGCGAAATCATGGTGCCGCGCTCACACATAGTAGCGATTCGTATTGAAGATTCACCACAAGAATATTTACCGCAACTAATTGAATCAGGCCACTCGCGCTTTCCGGTAATCGGCGAGAATATTGATGATGTAAAAGGCATTTTGTTGGCAAAAGATTTATTGCCGCTCGCGCTAAAAGGCACAGACAATTTTAATCTTGAAACCATTTTGCGTCCCGCCACTATTATCCCAGAAAGCAAGCGCGTCAATGTGTTGCTGCGCGAATTCCGCGAAAACCGCTACCACATGGCTTTGGTGATGGACGAATACGGTGGCATTACTGGCTTGCTTACCATTGAAGATATTCTCGAAGAAATCGTCGGCGAAATTGAAGACGAAACAGATGAGCAGGAAGAAGCAACTGACTTCATCAAGCGCGTCAGTGAGAATGATTACATCATCAAGGCGCTAACGCCCATCGAAGACTTCAATGAATTTTTTGGAAAGGAATTCAGCGATGAAGATTTTGACACCATCGGTGGCATACTTATGCAAGAATTCGGTCACTTGCCCAAGCGCAATGAAGTTGTGCAAATGGACAACATGCAATTCCGCGTGCTTTACGCCGACAACCGCCAAATTCATTTACTGCGCCTGACGATATTAAGTGATTAAGTCGCGTCGAATACCATTAATAACAATCCCGCCATACGGCGGGATTTTTTTAACCGGACACATGAAAGATAACACCCATGCCCGATAAAATCCTGAATTTACCGCAGCCTTTAGCGTTATTGATTGCCCTGCTCAGCGGTGCGTTAATTACCCTGAGTTTTGCGCCTTTTACCCTCTGGCCAATTACGCTTATCAGCCTGGCCGCCTTTTCACTTTTGTTAAAAGAACAATCACTCAAAACCATTCTCTGGCGCAGCTTTGCATTCGGAGTGGGGTTTTACGGCGCGGGCATTCATTGGATTTATGTGAGTATCCACAACTTTGGTGGAGCATCACCGCTATTCGCCGGTTTTCTTGTTTTTATCTTTGCCTGTTTTATGGCGGCTATTTTTATACTGCCCTTTTATATTTTCGGTCGCTGGTTTAATCATCACTCACTTGGATTAATAATTGCCCTACCCGCCTTCTGGCTGCTGGGTGAATGGATGCGCACCTGGTTTTTAACCGGTTTTCCGTGGCTGTTTTTAGGCTATGCACACCTAAATACACCACTCTCAGGATGGGCACCAATCACCGGCGTGATGGGTATGAGTTTTATTCTGGTACTAACTGCTGCCGTATTTGCTGAATGGATATGGAAAATTAAAACCGAGCCTACAAAAAAGATCTCGTTACTTGTTGCCAGCACCTGTTGTGCAGCCTTTTGGATCGCGGGAATTACTCTAAAAGATATTACCTGGGCAGAAGCTGATCCAACCCCCATAAAAATCGGCATGGTACAACCCAATGTCGACCAAAGCACCAAGCTCAGTTTTAATCAGGACACCACCATCACCGCACTCAACCAGTTACGCGATCTCAGCACAGATTTGTGGACAAATGATTGGCTAATTTGGCCCGAAGCAGCAATTCCGACATCACTGACTTATCACGATGCACTGCCCTTTTTGGAAGAGATGAATACCAAAGCTACCGAACACGACACTGCACTATTTACCGGTGTCATCTATGAAGACCGCGATAAGAAAAAATATTACAACTCAATTGCAGGGCTCGGCCAAGGTTATGGTTTTTATCACAAACGTCGCTTGGTTCCATTTGGTGAATATGTACCACTGGAGAACCAACTACGCGGCCTGATTGAATTCTTTAATCTGCCGACCTCGTTTATCCATTTGGGACCACAAGACCAGCACGGTTTAATCGCAAAAGGTGTGCGCATTACACCGGCAATTTGCTACGAGATCGTCTACCCCGATTTAATCGCCCAAGCAGCCAAAGAGACGCAAGTTTTATTGAGCGTAAACAATCTCGGCTGGTTTCTCGATTCAATCCAGTCAAAACAATTTATGCAAATGGCGCAAATGCGCGCTCTCGAAACTGGCCGCTATCTGGTTTACAGCACGAACAATGGCCCCAGTGCGATTATCGATAACCACGGTAAAATCCTCAGCCGCAGCAATTCATTCAAAGCACAAACCTTCACAGGTGTGATTTATGCGGTAAAAGACTGGACCCCCTTTATGATGTACGGGAGCGGTCCATTGGTAATATTCGCGACATTGCTATTGTTATGCATTAGCTTGCCACAATTGCTTAAGCGCGACCCAGTGCCCAAAGAAGCACAATAAGTATTTCGAATGTAATAGCAATATTTGGGGTGTCTTGCGGCGGTTTTATCGCTAGAGTAAAGCTAACACCATCACCCCAGTATGCTATGAGCACCATAACTATCAACACACCTGCAGATCCACGCTGGCCTCTATTGGGCGACACCAGCGCTGACGGCCAATTTGTGTATGCCGTTATTACCACTGGTATTTACTGCCGCCCTGGCTGCCCTTCGCGTCGCCCAAATCCTGACAATGTGCGCTTTTTCGACATTCACACCCAAGCAGAAGCAGCGGGCTTTCGCGCATGCAAACGCTGCCATCCACAACACCTGGGCAGCGACGCATTGCAAACACAGCGCATCACTAATCTATGCCGCTTTATTGATTCAGCAGCACAAGAACCCAGCCTTGCCGACCTTGCAGAATATGCCGGCATTAGCAGTTATCACTTGCAGCGTTTATTTAAAGCTGCGACTGGCTTAACACCCAAGGCGTACGCCAAAGCCCATCGCCATCAACACGAAACTCAACGCAACGCTCTCATTCTCAGGAAGCAATCCGCAATGACTCTTTATTTTGCTCTGGAGACATGTTCGCTCGGCACTATTTTAGTCGCACAAAGCGAAAAAGGTATTTGTGCAATTTTATTAGGCGATGATCCACAACTTTTACATGCCGATTTACAGTGTCGTTTCCCCACTGCTGAACTCATCCCAGGGGATTCAACACTTCTAAAAACTGTCATTCAAGTCATTCGCGCGATCGAGCAACCAAAACTAAAAATTGATTTGCCTCTGGATATTCGCGGCACAGTGTTTCAGCAGCAAGTATGGCGAGCATTACAAAAAATTCCCGCCGGTGAAACACGCAGCTACACAGATATAGCCGAGGCAATAGGTGCACCCAAGGCAGTGCGTGCCGTAGCAGGCGCTTGTGCCGCCAATGCCATAGCAATCATTATTCCCTGTCACCGGGTAGTGCGCAGCGACGGCAATCTATCGGGGTACCGCTGGGGCGTTGAGCGAAAACAAAAATTACTGCAACAGGAAGCAGAACAAGCGAAACCATAAATCTATGCCAACTATCATCGAGACCAGCATTGCACTACCACGCAATTTTCGCCTAACAGACTTTTTACTATTCCATCAGCGCGATGCACAAATGCTCGCTGAAGTCGTCAATGAACAGCAATTACAAAAAGGGATTGTGTGGCAAGCTATGCCCGCCTGTATCACCTTCAGGTTTGTTAAAAAATACGTTGAAGTACAACTGCATATAGATTCTGGGCGAAAAAAACTGGATATCGAAAAAAACCACACTCGTTTACAACTACATGCCCACCATATGCTCGGCCTCAACCAAACGATTAGCGATTTTGAAAATTATGTCGCAGATCATCCGCAGCTTACGTATTTGATTGCCCGGCAATCCGGCCTGCGTGTCCCGCAAGCAGCGACAACTTTTGAAGCACTAACCTGGGCAATTATTGGACAACAAATTAGCGTTAGCGCTGCAGTATCTGTCCGCCGAAAATTCATCCTGTATACCGGTTTGCAACATTCATCAGGCATTTGGTGCTACCCGAGTGCAACACAAACTGCGGCTCTCACAGAAGACGATTTGCGCTCATTGGGGTTTTCGCTTAGCAAAGCACGAACAGTCATAGAACTAAGTAAGAATATCCATAACGGCGATTTGCCACTAGAGGATTGGCTAAACGATTACCTGCAAGGAAAACCACTGGCTGCACAACGTATTTACGATGCCCTGATTAAAGTACGCGGTATAGGCCCCTGGACAGTCAATTACGCTTTACTACGTGGTTTCGGGTGGTTGGACGGCTCGCTTCACGGCGATGCAGCCGTGAGACGCAATCTACAACTTTTGCTGAATACGGCAGAAAAGCTTGATGAAAAAACAACCCAATCATGGCTAGCCGCGTTTTCGCCTTGGCGCGCCCTGATTGCAGCACATTTATGGGCGATGCAAAAAGCGGAAGGTTTTTAAAATATTATTGAAAAACTTTACTTAAGGCTAATGCATAAAAAAGGCATGCTACAAGGGCAACGCAAAAAAACTTTCCGCCAGAAAACTCTTTCTTTACTCAGGGATAAATCTATGACCATGACAACTCAAATTCTCATTTTGTTAATCGCACTTTTGCACATTTATATATTGATATTGGAAATGTTCCTGTGGGAAAAACCGGCAGGTCTGCGCGCCTTCCGCAACACACCGGAAAAAGCGGCAATGACCAAAGTATTGGCGGCTAACCAGGGTTTATATAATGGATTTTTAGCGGCAGGTTTACTCTGGGGGTTATGGTTGGGAGAAGCAGGCACATCGATTAAGGTGTTCTTTTTGGTGTGCATTGCAATTGCTGGCATCTACGGTGCAGCGACCGCCGCACGCAAGATTTTATATATTCAAACAATTCCGGCATTAGTGAGTTTAGGATTGTTATTGTTCGCATGATGCAATAGGGGTACCCTGCTTAACCCTCTTATTAAAATTCAGGCGTTATTACCTTTGGATACCCCGTATGATTTTACTCTCCCCTGTCAAAACACTCACGCTTTCCAGCCCATCGCATAAACACCGCCACTCTCACTTGAGTGCGGCAAGCGGGTTGGTGCAGGTTGGCAACTGGCTGTATGTAGTCGCCGATGATGAAAACCATTTGGGATTGTTTGCGCGCGATGGCGATGGCCATGGTGAGTTGATTCCGCTTTTTTCCGGCGATTTACCCCTGGAGCTTGAAGAGCGCAAAGCCGCCAAGCCTGACCTGGAGGTATTGACCCTGATTCCCGCCTCAAAAAAATACCCGAATGGCGCACTGCTGGCGCTGGGCTCCGGCTCCAAAGAGGCGCGCCACAAAGGCGCTATACTTTCATTTAATGACCAAGGCGAATTAGACGATGCAGAAATTATTGATCTCGCATTGCTTTATCACGAATTAAAGGAAGAAATAGGTAAAATTAATATCGAAGGTGCAGTCATTATCGATAAAGATATTATTTTGTTCCAGCGTGGCAACAAGAAAAATAAACTCAATGCAACCATTCGCTTTCCACTCAAACAATTTTATCAATACACACTTACGAAGGATAAAAAATCCAAACATAAACTCGATGCGATTATTAGGCCCTACGACCTAGGAGAGATAGCGGGTGTTCCACTTTGTTTTACCGATGCAACCACTCTGCCCGACGGCACCATTATTTTTACTGCTGCCGCAGAAAACACCTCTGATGCTTACCTGGATGGCCAATGTATGGGCTCCATCGTTGGTGTTATCACCAGCCAAAGCGATTTGCACAGCACTATCGCCATCGATAAAATAATCAAGGCAGAAGGTGTAGAGGCACAAGTCGTCAATAATAAAATCCACTTGCTGTTAGTCACCGATGCTGATGATGCAACCGCACCGGCACAGGTTTACACCGCCGAGCTCAGCGGGTACCCATTTTAAAAACCCAATATTGAACAGGTAAACCAATTCCCATGATCCATATCGCCAAAAGTATCGCCGCATTATTTGCATTGACCTTGCTGGCCTTTGCGGCCCTGCAGTTTAATGATCCCGATCCGGTGATTTGGGTGAGCTTTTATTGCCTTTGCGCTGCCACCCCACTACTGGCGCTGGCAAATAAATTTATCCGCCCGCTTTTCTGGTTGACGCTAGCGTTATGTGTTTTAGAATTGGTTCTGTCTGCACCCGGTGCCTATAATTATTACTTGCACATGGAGCAAGAACCGTTAATGCAAAGCATGAATCCGGACAAGCCTTACATAGAGGAAGCGCGAGAATTTTTAGGCGCACTGATTGCTGTGGTTCTGGTATGCCTTAGTGCCTTGCTTGCGCGCTACACGGTTAACAATAATAAATAATTTCAACACAGGCTATTCCGGCCTCTTTATGTCCAACCTCGATAAGGTGATCCAGCATATGCAATTACAAAAAAAACTAGGCTTGGGATTTATTTTCTTTGGTGTTGCCATCATTCTTGGGATGTATTTTGTAGCGGATGGTGGAGCGTTTTTGTTCTCGGCACTCATTGGTCTCATGGCCATTTTCTTCGGCGCATTCCAGTTGATGTTAACCGCTGATTTAGCCACCAAGCCGACCTCAAAAAGCAAAGCTAAAAAAACTCGCAAGTAAACGCTGACTACATGGGTTGTCAATAAACCCAATGGCAACCCATGCGTTTTTAGCAACCTCACAAGCTTGCCAAGGCTACCTGATTGCGCCCTAAATGCTTTGCCTTATACAGCGCCTGATCAGCACGTTTAATCCAATCCCCTGCGGATTCGCCGCGCTGTAAATCCGCCACACCCAGACTGACACTCAAAGGTTCCTTCAATCCAAAGTCAGCAGTGAAGACAGCGAGGCGCAATTTCTCGGCAACATTGGTTGCCGCTGCAATATTAATTTGCGGCAGTAAAATTAAAAATTCTTCACCACCCCAGCGCCCCAATGCATCTGACTGCCGCAGGTTTTCGCCCAAAATATCGCTCACCTGACGCAAGACTTTATCGCCCATCGGATGGCCGTAATTGTCATTAACTGCTTTGAAATGATCAATATCCAAAATAATTAATGCTGTCGATTGGTGATAGCGCTGCGCGCGTTCTACTTCATCGTGCACCAGCGTTTCCATATGGCGGCGATTAAACGCCTGGGTCAGCGAATCGGTAATTACCAGGATATTGGCTGCGGCTAATGCATCCTGCAATGCTTGGGTGCGTTCATCTACGCGCGCCTCCAAATGGCTCTGATAATCGAGATTGTCATCCAGCACTACCCCCATCAACAACATAGGTGTACCCAGTGCAAGCACAATCAACGACCAGCGGCTAAAGGCTTCAATACCCGCGCCCATGTGTAAGGGATCCAACCCGAGCACCACAAGCAATGCAGCGCTGCCACCGGCAACTGATACCGCCAGTGCAGCACCGATAAAGCGCAACCGGATAATAATAAAAGCCACCAGCGGAAATAATAATGCCGCCAGCGATGGCTCAAACCTTGCGAATAGCAGCGGAATAGGAATCGCCAGTGCGCTAAAAAACAGGGGGTAATTAATGATTGCAGAAGCGTTGTTGCGCAGCGCGAGCCATAGGGGCACCACCAAAAATAATCCCTGCATATCGGATAGCGCCATCATCGTAAAGCGCGACAATAATTCATCGATACTGATCAGCCCAACTGCCAAATGCAGAATCGCAATGGCGGCCACGCTGATCGTTACTGCGACAATAATTGCCAGCAAAAAGCGCTGCAACCCAATACGGCTGAAACGCGGTTCGTTGTCCAAACGCCACAAACGCCAGGCCAGAAAACCTTGCAGCGTATCAAACATAGGGCTGAATATAATGAGAGCGATCGTTGCCAGCACACCATTAGTCGGCATCGCCAGTAAGGCAAAAGAACCATTGATGACCAGCGACGCACACCACACCAACGGGATGGCACGGCGGCGATAGAGACTAAACATAATCAAGCCAACCCCTGAGGTCAGCCAGACTTGCGCAAAAAAAGTACCCGGAAATGCAGCGTAACGAATACCTACATAGCCCAAGGCTATATAGCCCAGCATAAATAAAAACGCCTGCAGCCAGGGGAATTCTGACCGGGTAGGCGCTGCAGAAAGACGGAACAAAAAACACCTCCACACCCGGCAACTCTCATCAGTATAGTAATGATTGGCAGCATGGCAGTTGAAACATGAATGCCAGTGCAAAAAATGCTTGCAAGCTGGGAGCTATTCTCAAGCGAAAAATATTTCCATAACCTCATTTAGTGCGGCTTCACGACACCATCCTGCAACAATTACCCATTAGCCTGTGCTTTCTGAACCAAACACGCTTCTGTACCCATCGCCGAATAATCACCACAGGCTTATCATGAACTCACCCTTACAACAGCTGACCACACTCGGACACCAATTAGACGGCACACTCCAGCGCTACAAATCTGTGCTCTACCCACAGCGATATTGGGAATATCGCCGCTGGTTGAAACAACAGCGCCGGGATATTCCACAAGACAAGCCGCTAGTCGTGTTTGATTTTCGCGATACTCGTATAGACGGTCCCCAAGGGCGACGTTTTTATTGCTTGTTTATGTATTTTATCCGCGCCGGGTTTTATCCAGTGTTGCGTGAAAATTATTTGGTGTTGGGCAATATCCAGGACAAACATAAAAAGCTCTGCTTACAAGAACACTTTTCGGTGCTACTGGATGAGCGGGATTTACCGCAAGGCTATTTGCTGGTTACCGATAAATGGTATTCAGGTCTCGCGCACAAAGCGAAAAAAATAGTTACCGTTAATTACCAACCTGATTACCAATCGGGTGACAGCTGCTTCCCCATGCCCTTTCCGATGTTTCCACCGATTTATGCAGCACAGCAGGATTTGCTGTTGGAAAATTACCGACAGCAAGCGCGCCAGTGGCAAATATTTTTCGGCGGCGATGCCGAGCCAGGGAAATATAATAAAAAATCTATCCGCAACATTTATGCAAAACTCAGCCGTGCACAATTGCTGGAAAATCTCGCGCGCTCCCTCGCTCCAGGGAGCATCATCGAATTGCAGAATAATACGGCGCGGCAACGTGCCGAAGAAAAACAACATGCCGGTTTAATCGTTATGAATACCCGCCTGTGCAAGGTACAACCGGAGGACTGGCTAGGCACCCTCGCCCGCTCCCGATTTTTTTTGGCATGCCCCGGTGTACGTTATCCTATGTCGCATAATATTATTGAAGCTATGGCGGTAGGTAGCATTCCCATCACCCAATATCCGGAAATGTTTTTTCCTGCGTTGGAGGATGGAAAAAATTGCCTGACATTTAGCAATGAAACAGAACTACAAATAGCGATTAACAATGCTATGGCAATGAATGAATCCGCAATTGCGACAATGGCGCAAGCAGCTACTGACTACTACGATAACTATTTGGCTCCCACTGCGAGCATCCACCGTTTGATTAACCATAATCCAAATCGTATCAGCTTGCGGCTCTTGCCATTCTTAAAGTCGGGTGGCGGATTTGCTTAACGCTGGCTGCAATAAATAGATATAAGCATGCAGCGCTCTTGAATACTGTTAAGTATTTTTAGCATGAGCCCGATCAACAACATTGTCATGGATTTCATTGTGGCATTAATAAATCCATCGAAATTGAAAAAACTACAGAACACATGAAAGGATTTCAAATAGGACAAGTGTACAAAGACAAAAAAATAATAAATACGATAAAAATAAATCATAATTTTAATAAAAAAACATCTACCAAAACACATTAATCCTCGCTTTACGTCCCAAACCAGACCTCGTGGCATGCATGTTGCAACATCCCTTTTACTCAAAAAATTCATGCTTTGATCTGCATTAAACAGCAAGATTATTGTCTTTTTGATAAAAAGGGGAAACGTATGTCAACCTATATCAACTCACCAAAAAATCTTCTTATTGACGCACTTTGTCTGGAAACCCAACGTCGGCTATTTCCTCACCTTGAGGTTGTACATTTGGAAATGGGGGAAGTTATTGCAGAATCCGGAGACGTCATGAAAAACGTTTACTTCCCGATAGATTCAATTGTTTCATTGCTATATGACACGAGAGAAGGTAACTCGACTGAAATATCTCTGGTGGGCAATGAAGGTTTTGTTGGCATTGCGTTGTTTATGGGTGGTGACAGCACACCCAGCCGTGCTGTGGTACAAAGCGCTGGTAATGCTTATCGTCTCTCCAGTAGAAAATTTAAAGAAGAACTGAACCAGCATGGTGATTTACAAAAGCTTATGTTGCGTTACATTCAATCATTATTTACACAAATGGCGCAGACAGCCGTGTGCAATCGACACCATTCAATTAATCAACAACTTTGTCGTTTTCTATTGTTGATGCTTGATCGTCTCTCAGACAATCATTTATTACTCACTCAAGAGCTCATCGCAAATATGCTGGGAGTACGCCGTGAAGGTGTTACGGATGCCGCAGGAAAATTGCAAAAATTAGGCATAATTGAATACACGCGTGGCCACATTACTGTGCTGGACAGAGCCGAATTGGAAAATTTAACCTGTGAATGCTATACCGTTGTGAAACGGGAGACGGATCGTTTATTACCGCAACACCACCTCCACCAGCACAATATTTATCGGCAGTCCGCCTAGGTTATCAATCCACAGTGTTCATTTCCCGTTGCTGAATTGAAGTGCTTCTGGCGGCCTTAACTCGATTCAAATGAAATTGAATATTTAGCCTAAATAGCAGATGCTACTGCTTCGTTTATCGACACCAACAGGCATGGAGTAACAGGTTATGAATGTACTGGCAATTTGCGGTAGCTTGCGGAAAAAATCCACCAACATGGGGCTGCTGCGTTATGCGCAAGCTAATGCCCCTGAGGGTAGCACTATTACTATTGCTGATTTATCGGCAATCCCTTTTTACAATGCCGACCTCAGCGAAAAACCGGCAGCAGTCATTACTCTGTTACAGCAAATTGGCGCTGCTGATGCGCTGATTTTTGGCTGCCCTGAATATAACTACTCTATTGCCCCCGCACTCAAGAATGCACTGGATTGGGCGTCGCGCGAGCCGGAAAATGCATTGCTAAATGGTAAAGCCGTTGCCCTGATGGGTGCTGGTGGAGGTATGGGAACTTCGCGGGCGCAGTATCACTTGCGGCAGGTCTGTGTATATTTGAATTTGCATCCACTCAACAGACCAGAAGTATTTGCAAATGCCTTTACCCCCGCATTTGACAGTGAAGGCAATTTGGTAGATGAGAAAATCCAGGGTACGATCAAAACGCAATTGGCTGCCCTGATAAGCTGGGCCGCGAAATTGAAATAGCTGCCATGAACAGTCGCCATCGAGCAGATGGCGACTGCCGCTAACAAAAAAAGCTACTCGCCACCATTACACGACCTTACACCTGTACACACTTCAACATCACTCTGTTTTTTAATATCACCATTATTTTTTAGTGCTTTTTCACATTTTCTTAAGCCAATCTATGGCGCCTTCCTCTACCTGATCTATAGTCTTTCCAACCTGTCTTTAAAACCTTAAAAATATCGTACATAGAACGCTACAGCACGCTGGGGAATGAGGTATGCCCCGAAACTTACAATAGGCGACGAAAAAGTGGCATTAGGAAACGGCAATGATCGATAACGAACAGAAAAACTATTGTGCAAACCTTGTTGAGGTCAATAAGAAACAAGACGTCATCACCAACCAGGCAATTTACAACCAGCAAGGCGTATTGCTCTTGTCTGAGGGATCACACCTGGATGAAAAGCGTTCGCAGATTTTACTGCAACATAAACTGATGAAACCGCTTGAACAATGTGTTGGCATTACCACGAGCATGGATGCACGAACACTCTTTGACTACTTGAACAAGTTTGCCAAAAACCTGCCTGGCCTTTACGCCGTCACTGACAATGAGGGTTACCAAAAAACCCTGCGACTGGCTTGCCTGTTTTACGAAAAATTTCCATTGCTGCGCCAAAATTTAACTGTGTTGGCATTGCGCGCACGCCATATTTATTTTCAAGGAATTTTCAGTGCTTTGGCGGGTGTTGCCATAGCACGCAAGCTCAATCTCAGTTTGCCCGACATCCAGGCAACCTTTATCGCTGGTTTATTTCATGACGTCGGCTTTTTATATCTCGAACCCCATTTACTTGAAAAAAGCCATAGTTTTAGTGCGGATGAATGGAAAGCCTTGCAAGCACACCCGCTGATCGCACAACGATTTTTAGGCATGGTTCCCGGGCTACCCAAAGAAATTGGCATTGCCATTATCGACCATCACGAGCGCATTGATGGCACCGGATATCCACGCCATATTTTTGGCGATAAAATCTCGATGGTAAGCCAAATTATTGCTGCTACTGACCATATTATTTTTAATCACAGCCGTTACCAGGATTACGGCGTGCATGCGCATAGCATGTTACTCGCCGCGCTAAAACTTAGCGATAATATTTATTTTGAATCAGTTTACAACGCCGCCACTATATTATTTAAAGAAGCACCACCACCCACTGAAACACTCCTGCAACTTCCCTCTATTGAATTATTACTCGCGCGGCAAAAAAAATTGCGTATCCAGTTTGAATCCGCAAAAAGTCTGGCCCAACAACTCTTTATCAATTCCAAAAGTCCGGTTATCCGGTCGGTCACTGCAGTAATGGGCAGACTCGCCATTTCAGTCGTTCGCAGCGGAATACTGCAACCCGAGCAAGAAGATTGGCTAACCAACGTCGGGGCCAGTCGCAGCAATTCCGAAAACTGGTCACTGGTCGAAATCAGTGTGATGCAAGATCAGATTTACGATCAACTTGTTCACTTGAAAAATTTGATGGAGCGGGTAATCGAGAGCCTTGCAAGTGATCATGAACAACTCGATCACTTTAATAGCACACTCGATAAAATTGACTTGCACGAAACGGCGCTCGTCTAGCAAGGTTAAAAACCTTTATACTGGCATTTTTCTCCAGACATTGAGGTATACCCCTTGAATTATGATGCCCGTACCAACAGTTCCGACGCCGACCGCGCCGCCTTTATCCAGTGGTTGACTGACCAGACTGTCACTGAGTTGCAAGCTGCACGCGATAATGAAACAGCCATCCACGCTGCGGTGAAAACCTATGTCAAACACGCGTTGGATGCCTACTTGCCCTTTGAGGAAATTGAAGAAATACTCGGCATCAACGAACCCTGCATTATGGATTTGGCCGAATTGTCCGAGGCGGATGAAGAAGCTGTCGTGGATGCCTTTGAAGACCTGTGTAATGCCTGATGTAACACCCCCGGCGAATCATCAGTGCCCGCTGTGTAGCCAACCCAACCACTGCGCAACGGCAGCAACTGGCAGTTTCGTCAGCAGCTGCTGGTGCAAAGCACAAACCTTCCCGCCCGAATTACTGGCGCAACTTGCGCCCGATCAGCGCAATAAAAGTTGCATCTGCCAGCAATGTGTTGATCGCTTTAACAACCAACACCCACAGCAATAAAAACACTGAAGGAACAAACCTGCGAATCAATGCGCCAATCCATTTTTATGGCATAGAAGAGCATCGATCAAAGGTAAAACAGAAAAATTAAATTATGCTCACCTTAACAGCCAAACAGAATAAGCAAATAAATGTGGAACTTTCGTAACAAAAAATACTGTGTCAATTATCTACATAAAAAAACGATTTATTTTATTTGGTAAGTTGATGCGACATATTGCACAGCGACCTTTGACAGCTCCTACCTTCATCCCTTATCAATAACCTGCACCGGGAAATATCGAATTCGATAGTGCATTTACCTGTATGGATTATGTCATCGTTATTTTTACAAGGGGGTTTTTATGCGAGCCAGGAATTGCTTGTTTTCTACCAGTATGCTGCTGTTAATAGGTAGCATAGCCATAGCGCCAGTCGTATCAGCGCAAAATTCCAACAACAAACCAAGTGCACTGAATATCACGAAACTGGATGATAAAACCGCGACAATTAGCGCGCGTTTTTCTACGCTTTCAACACGTGAAAAAAAGGTGGGGATATTTCTCGATAAAGAAGCTGTGACACTTTTAGATGATGGAACCGGCGGCGATTTGCGCGCAGGTGACGGCCTATTCAGTGCTAAAGTGGATTTTGATTTTGAAGCGTTTACCAAAGCGAATATGCAATTGGCGAAGGTCACCGACGGGGAAAAAAATAATCTCTTTGCTCCCGGTGACCGGCAACAAATAACCCGGCAGCGCATTGCGATCAGTGGCGATAAAATGGAAATTTTTGGTTTGAGTAATGGCAAGGAACAAATTTTCACACTGCCATTTGATCCGACATTAATTAAGGTCAACCAGCCGATTGCGTTGCCATTATTTAATTTGCCGATTGGTCTACCGGTCGATTTTGACCCTGTACCCGCTGCCTCAGTCAGCATTCCGCAATCGCTGATGATTACCGATGTGAGCGTGGTCAATGATCCCGGCCGCACCTGGGCTTGCCCCACCAGCAGTACTTCACCCGTAGGTAATGCAACCGGTGAATGGACCTTTTGGCGCTTGATGGAAAATATGGCGAATGGGACTTCTTCTACTTCCGATTACATCAAAGCACTTTTTAAACATTGGACGATAAACCAAACAATAAATGGTTTTAACGTTTCTGCACGGCCTGGTGTTTATCAGGAAGTGATTAAGGATTGGGAGATTCGCAGCGGCGGCCCGGGCGCAACTTTATTGCCACAAGAAAGCCCCTTCCGGTTACTCGGCATCGTATTACGTGCTGACTTGCGTGGCGGCACCGGCCCTTATGCGGGCGGTGATGCCGGTGAAGGTCGTTTTGTGTTTGCACTGCACGACGGCAATTGCAACAACCTGAGTAAAACCCTGATCCTCGAATACAAAGTACCGATTGCGGGTTGCACCAATATCCGTACCTGGGCGCAAAAGTGGATCGACCTCGCCAGCTCAGCCAATTACAACAATGATTTGGCAAGCCTGACTAATGTGTTCACCGCGGCTGGTGCGAATCCTTCCGCCCCCAACCAAAGTGCCATAGGCCAGGTGCGCACCAATGAGCTGTTACCCGGCTCGCCTTTCTGGGAGCTGCGTGAATTTGTATTGCCCGCTAGTGGCGGCAATTTGGTAGAGACAGATGTAAAACAAGAGCCGCATATGAGCTTCAACAACTCTGTGACTCTGGCCACCTATATCAACGCGAATTGGCCACTACTCGTCGGCCCGCCTTCAGGGCAGCACACAATCCCCTTGAACTTCCCGAGCAGTAGTCCTTTTGCCGCTGGCAGCGCGCCAGTCATGTCGATGTGGAATGCACCTGCAGCCTCGCTAACGGTGCCATTGTCACCTGCTCCCGTAACGCCCCCACCCGCCACAGTGAGGGATGACGCCTTGTTTGAGTTGGCACTCAACACCTGCAGTGGATGCCATTTGATGGAAACCGGAACGCCCTTCGCGCATCTGGATTACAACTCGGTTCCCGGCATGCCTGCGCAGCTATCCGGATTCCTGACCGGCATTTCTATTCCCGATCCGCGCAACCCGGCGGTGATGCGCAATTTCAACGATCTGGCACGGCGCGCGGCGGATTTAACAGTCGCTGCCAATATGAGTTGCGGTAGAATTGCCCCCATAGGCAACCTACTGTTAAACGAATTGAGCTCACCTGCAAGACTGAGGGCTGTGCATTAATCCACTCCATAGCGTCCGTACTACAGGCGCGAGAAGCGCCTGTAGTTTTACTGCCAACCACACTTCAGCGCTGTAATAGCCTAGAATCAGCTATAGTTGAGAGACCCCTTTTCCCCTCGCATCACCGCTTATTCGCAGGAGCACGCTATGAATCCCTATCACCAAAGCCTAATTTTAATTGGCATGCCCGGCGCGGGTAAAAGTACGTTGGGATTATTGCTGGCCAAAAATTTAGCCAAAGATTTTGTCGACACGGATTTACTGATCCAACTGGAGCATCGCAAAACCCTGCAGGATATTCTGCATGAAAAAGGTTACCAGGCTTTGCGTGAAGCAGAGGAACGCGTACTGCTAAATGCGCAGTACCCAAGCCATATCATTGCCACTGGCGGCAGCGCCGTTTACAGCGCCGCAGGTATGCAACATTTAAAACAATTCGGCCCAATTATTTTTTTGGATGTCAGCATCGAATTATTGAAACAACGTATCCACAACATAGATAGCCGCGGCATAGCGCGCCCGAACAACCAAACCTTTGCCGAGATTTACGCGGAGCGTCGCCCTTTGTATTTGCAATACGCGGATATAGTGATCGATTGCAATGGAAAAAATCAGGAGCAGTTAGTAGATGAGATCATCTATGAAGAGGCAGATGCGTTTATCCAATACGAAGCCTGATTTTTTTAAGTCTCACCCATTAAAAAAGCTCTACCCGGCTATCATTTTCAACCGTGTTTGGTTGCACATCTTCCTTTGATTGCAACAGACTCGATACTGTATCCAGCTGTTGCAGCAAACTGCGGAAATGCTCTTCCACTGCAGATGTCGCCTCTTGCAAACCTTCCAGCGAATTAAGCGCCCGCTCTGAAAGCCCTAATAATTCCGCTTCTTGCCCCATATTTAAATCTAAACCGGTAGCCATAACACGTAGGGAATCGGATAAACCCGTCATAATATCTTTGACCGAATTGCGGTTATCGCGCGATGCCATTTCCAACAACATCATCACCATCCGGGTATTGTCCTGCTGGATTTTCAAGAGCGTATTGACCTTGAGGGTTTTTGCGCGCGCTTCTGCAATCGACACCAAATGCGCTAACACATCACGCAGGCGCCCATAGCGCTCTGCATCCAGATAAGGTGCATCAGTGATTAACAATTGAATATGATCGAAACTGAACAATAAAAAGCGCCCCTGGGATACGATGCGCGCATCTGACTCGCGCGCGCTGTGCAATAAGCGCTGGTAGGAAATAGAAACATCAGCAGGAAATAAGGTGATGTCCTCATCAAATATAAATTGGATCACGCCCTCCAAGCGCAAATCTTTCAAGCAGGTAAGCAGGAGTTGCGCGAGGCGATGCAAATCCATCACCACCTGCACTTTTTCAGCAAACACCGCGACGGTTCCCATTTCAGACGCGGAAGACATGGCTGTAAATGCAATCGCGGAAAAATTTTTTAATTCTTCCTGCAAACTATTAATCGCTAATTTATCTTCATGGATTTTGTGCAACACCACTGCAAAATCCGCTTGGTTCATAGCACAGGAAACATAACCATCTACACCCGCCATAGTGAGTTGTACACGCGCTTCGGGGTGGCTGTTATCGGCTAAAAAACCAAGCTTGGGAAGTTGCGGGGGGATGGTTGAAAGCCAGAGCGGGTCCAGAGGAGCGGCGCCCGCCACGAGTATCACAATGTCCACTTGGGAGCAGAGGTTAGCGAACTCATCCGCAGTGGCCAACGTCTGCTCAAAGGTGACCGCATTGCTGGATAACTGACCTTGCCTATCGATAATAATTTGCTGATCCGGAACCCGGAAACATCTACCCGGATTGCCCAATAACCACAGTGCGTCCATAAGGTCGTCCTCGACAAAATCACTCGGTATCACTTAACGATTTCAACACTAACGCTTAAAATATAGGCATTAATTACTATATCCGTCAGACAAATTGTGAATAAGTGTCGCCCGAAAACGTAAAGAGTGAAATTTGCCGCCCATGGGCGTAGAGTGTCAGCCCCTCCGATGACCACCGAGACAGCGCAATGGAACCAATAGAAAGCCCTATTCCCCAAGAGGAACCAGCCCTGCTCAATGCCATTGAAGCCCGCGTACTGGGTTCGCTAATGGAAAAACAACTCACCACGCCCGACCAATATCCGCTGACGTTGAACAGCCTACTGCTGGCCTGCAACCAGAAAACCAGCCGGGAGCCAATCAGTAATTATGAAAGTGGCGTTGTGCAGCGTGCAGTGAGTGAATTGCAAGACCGCAATTTTGTGGCAGTCGATTACGGCAACCGCGCAGCGCGCTACGACCAGCGCCTGACCCGCGTGCTCAGCGTCGATAAGCCCACCCAGGCCATCCTGACGGTAATGCTGTTGCGCGGCCCACAAACCGTAGCGGAAATTTTAACCCGCACCCAGCGCATGGCCGAGTTTGCCAGCGCGCAAGCGCTGGAAGAAAAACTGCAACAACTCTGCGCTAAAACCAAACCGGTGGTGGTACACATCCCCCGCCAAATTGGCCAGCGCGAAGACCGCTATATGCATTTGCTGTGCGGCAAACCGGATTTAGCGGCGATCGCTGCAATGCAAAATTCCACTGCCAGCCCAAGTAGAGGCAGCAGTGGTAACGATGAGCATACAGCGCAACTGGAACAAAAAATTCAACAGCTCGAAAGCCGTGTCGAACTACTGGAAAAACAAGTCGCCACCCTGATGGATTTAAACGGTGTCAGCAACGCCGATTTGACCTGAGTTCACGCCAAACAACAGCCATAGACGTTATCAATTTATTCAAGTGTGATTTAAAAGAAAGGTAAAACCCATGACCGCAGCAACAACCGCAAACGCAAAAAAAGCCCCACAACGCAGCAAACGTTTGCGTAAAAAATTATTTCAAGACGAGTTCGCCACTTTTGGTTTTGAATTGGAATGCGAATTCAAAAATGATTTGACCGACGAAACCATCAGCCAGTTTGTCGATAGCTTTTTTATCGATGCAATCAATGCAGAGAATCTGGTATTTGGCGGCGGTCTATCCAGCA